>CAYSHP010000026.1:10917-30655 GCA_964430875.1 uncultured Halanaerobiales bacterium | reverse complement strand
AAAAGAAACTTACCTATAAGTATTATTATGGTAGATGTAAATGGATTAAAAATTATTAATGATAGCTATGGTCATGAAACAGGAGATCAAATGTTAATTGAAACTGGTAAAATATTGAAACAAGAATTAAGAGATGAAGATATACTAGCTCGTCATGGTGGCGATGAATTTACTGTTTTGCTTCCTCAAACTTCTAAAAAGGAAGCAAAAAAAATAATTTCTAGATTAAAAGCTAAAAATAATAAACTTAGTGAGAGAAGTATTACAGTTTCATTTAGTTTAGGGGTTGCAACAAAGGCAAACGAAGATGAAAATATAAGAAATATTTTAAAAAAAGCAGATGATGAAATGTATAGAAATAAATTATCAGAAAGCAAAAGTACTAAAAATAAAATTGTGCAGAATTTACTTAACACACTACAAGCCAAAAGCTCTGAGACAAAAGATCACGCTGTGAGAATGACTAGACTATCTAATAGTCTAGGAGAAAAATTGAAACTTTCTAATTCAGAACTAAATAGACTATCTTTACTTGCTACACTGCATGATATAGGTAAAACTACTATTTCTGAAGATCTATTAACTAAACCTGGAAAGCTAACAGAGAAAGAATGGGAGATAATAAAAGAGCATCCTACAAGTGGATATAAAATAGCTTCAGCTTCTGAAGAATTTATCTTAGTAGCTGAAGAGATACTCTATCATCATGAACATTGGAATGGTAATGGTTATCCCGATGGTTTGAAAGGTGAGGAAATACCTTATTTAGCAAGGATAATATCAATTATAGATGCCTATGATGTAATGACAAATAAAAGACCCTATAGTAAAGCTATATCCAAAAAAGAAGCCTTATATGAGATAAAAAGACATGCAGGAAAGCAGTTTGATCCAAAATTAGCAAAGGAATTTATTGAACTACAAGAAGAAAAGTAATTGAACAGGATATTAAAGTGTTGAATTTAAATTATTAAATAATATCAATCAAAACAGACCCACCAATATAAGGCGGATTAATTCAAAAAATTAAAATTAGGAAATAAATTAAATATAATAACATGCTTTTTATATGATTATTAATCCTTATCAGTTTAGTTACTAGAAGCTGATAGGGTTTTTTGTTTTAGTTATTGATAAAAAATGACGAAATTAATTTGACAACTATTCATAGTTGGTTTGATAAAAATAATGAACTTATTTTTAATATATATAATAGTCTTTAGATATAAGAATCCTACTGCTTTTAAATGGCAAAATTATTAGATTTTACTCAAAAAAATAACCAACTATTTCTTTTAAGAAACAGTTAGTTAATAGCTTTAACTGATATAATTTTGATTAAACAATAAAATCTAATTCTTGGACCGTGCCTGTATTTCCATTTTCTCCTAAATAAAGCCCCATTTTTTTGTTTACAGCCTTAGCTTCATTGTTCATATCTTTATAGTTATAATTTGCATCAATATTTCCTAAATATATAGCACCAATATTTTTATCTGTTAATGCAAATAATTTGTCTTTTCCAGTTTCATCTTTAGTCCAAATCTTAAGTTCATCAAAAATTGAGTCACCACTATCCAACCAACCATTATCATCTTCATCATATTCCTTCATTTCAGCAAATCCATCACCTGTTTTAGGACCGAAAAGTTGTGAGCCATTTTTTAGCTCTGAACCATCATCAGCCAATACAAGAAATCCACTACCCTCATCTAAATATGGAATATTTTCTAGTGTACCATCTGAATTCAGATCAAATTCAAATGTATCTTCTTTAAATGCTGCAGATTTATTAGCATAATTTATTACAATTGGATCTACGGGTTCTCCATTAGAAATACTTAGATCAATATTTTTACTTGTGGCAAATTCGCGACTCATCTTTACCTTAAGATTAAAATCAATTTCTTTTCCATCACTTGTTTTAACTATGCCAGAAGAAGAAAAAGATATTTTTTCTTTTTCCACATAAGATTCACTTAACTTATAATTTATTTGCCAGGAAAGAGTTGTATTTCTTCTTTTAGGACCTTTTATTTTTTTATTTGCATTATCTTTAAGTAAAACTGGTATTTTTATTTTTACTTTTTCCCCTTTTAATTTACTTAAAAAAGCTTCTAAAAGCAGTATTTTTTGTTTATCTTCTTCACTTAGCTGAAATTTTTCTTCATTTACTTTCGAAATTTTTTCGCTTTTAGCAGTTTTAAAATTATCATCTAGTAGATTTTTAGCACGTGAAGAAATATTTAAGTTATCTAAATTATTATTTGTAGGTTGTTTAACTCTGATGGTTTTCAAATCAATACTTTCTTCGCGTTTATAAACTGCTTTTTTCTGCCAACTAGAAAACATATTTATATTATGTCCCTCAATTTTCATGTAATCACCTCCCTAGATCTCTAATATTAAACAAAAAATGTTCTCTATAGTTATTATAATTATCGTCATCAAATGAATATTTATTAAATATGCTGAGAACCTCTTAATTGTCTTGTAAGTGTTTCTTAACTTGTTTAAGTGAAAATATATTCATATAATGCTGATTTACTCTTGATTAGAGCATGATTATAAATACATCTATACTTATAGTATTATTTTAATAGCTCCTAACTTTAATTTTTAATGTTTATATATTTCTCTAAAAGAGTTAGAAGATCAAATATTTAATAGAGATTAAAAATAATAAGCAACTTTCTCAGATCAACTTAAAGAAGAGTACGTACCTGAATATCAAAAATAGACAATATTGTATTAGTCGAAAACATTAAAAACCGACTTTATGCCCGAGTTATAAGTGTAAAATGGTTAAATAATATTATTTGCTAAAGATATGCTTAGAGTAAAAAAAGTAAAGTTTAACCATCAGCATCTTGTTTTCATAAAAAGATTATTTTTGTATTAAGTTTTCTTATATATTGTATTTTAAGGGAAAATATTGAGCATTAGAAACTCATTTCCTAACCTTCCAAAGTTGATAACTTGAATAAATAACTATATAATAGAACTTAAGATTCGGGAGTAGATTGGGTTATGTGAGCAGAAAATTATTCAATTCTTGCATATATATGAAGAAAAATATTTATGTAAAAAAGAAAGAGATGTGTTAAATAATGAAAACAAATAATTATTTGGTATTTATATTTTTAATTTTGCTAATTTTCTTACTTCCAACAATGGTCTTTTCTCAAGAACAAGTTCAGAAAAATCAGGAAAATGCAAAAGAGAAAATGACTATTGCATATGTACCCCGGTCTCTGGATAATCCTATTTTTCTTGATGCTTTTCAACATGCTCAAGAAAAAGCTCTTGAACTGGATGTGAATTTAGAATGGGTTTCACCATTTATTTATAATGAGGAAGATCAAATAGAAATCATTGAGAGTTTAATTGAAAGAGAAGTAGATGGAATGGTTGTAAGTGTTAATAATACAGAAAATTATATTAATGTAATCAACAAAGCCGTAGAGCGCGGAATCGCAGTTGCAACATTTGATGCTGATGCACCAGATAGTAATAGACTTTTTTATATCGGAATTGATAATTATAAAGCAGGTCAAGCTACAGCTGAAGGTTTATTAGAAGTTCTTGAAAAAAGAGAAGAGGATTATAATAATCCTGATAAAAAACTCAACACAATGATAATGACTGGTGTTAGAGGAGCAGTAAATCTCGACCTTAGGATTGAAGGCTTTAAAGATAAAATAGAAAATACAAACATAAATGTTATAGATGTTATAGAAAATCAGGATAGTGTAAACTTATCTGTTGAATTGTTAGAAGAGTATCTTGAGGATAATTCAGACATAGATATAATATTTTTTGTGGGGGGCTGGCCTTTTTATGTACCGGCAGCAGCTCTTCCTAATTTTCAAAGCTGGGTAGAGTCGGGTGGAGTTGCTGTTGGAATAGATATATTTTATGATGCTTTATTGTTACAGCAAAGAGGTTTGATACAATATTTAGTGGGACAGGATATGGCTGCAATGGGTTCAAAGGGGCTTGAGAGTATGCATAATTATCTGAAATATGGTATTGTTCCAGAAGAATTTATAGAAACAAGTTTAGAAATAGCTGAAGATAAGAATTTAGAAGAACTTTTAAAAATACATATGCCCTGGAGGGTAAAATAAGGTGGTTCTCTTATGTTTAATAAACTATTTAAATATATAGCAAATGGTATAGAGATACATACAATAAGAACTAAGCTGATCATCTCTTTTTTACTTATTGGACTTCTACCTATGCTTATTTTTTCATTTTTATCATATAATATTTATAGTGGTGCTTTAAATGATAGGATTTCTGCGTATTCACTTGAAATGATAAATCGTATGGAAAGAGATTTAGAAAATTATATAATGGACATACAAAGATTTTTAAATAGAGAACAGGATTTTTATATCAACCAATTTATAAAGTTAACTCAAGCAAATGATTTTAGTAATAATAGAAAATATATTTTTAGAATCTGGGAAGATTTTGAGAATTTAAAGCAGATGAAACCTGGCTTAGAAGATATAGCTATTACTTTTCAGGATGGCCGCCGAATAAGCAGTTATGGATTATATAATATTGATATAAATGACATTGATAATATGCTTTTCCCAAATAATTTCGAAGACATTTATTTTACTCCTCCTCATAAAAATTATTTACAAAAAGAAGTAATTACTTTACTAAAACCTTATTATACAGATATTGCTGAAGAAAATGTTTTAATCAGTGCTGATATAGATATTGATGTACTGACAAACTTAACAGCTTTTAAGCTCGGTGATAAGAGTTATTTTTTCATAGCAGATAAAAATGGCAGGATAATCTTTCATCCTCAAGAAGACAAAATTGGAAAACAGAGCATTTTTTACAATAGAGGTTTTGAAAATAGAGAGATCAATTACAATAATGAAGAATATTTATTAACTTCTACATTTTCTGAACTAACTGGTTGGCATATTATAAGTATGGCATCTGCTAGAGAGGTGAAGGCAGAACTAAATTATCTGAAAGAAATTACGATATTTTTAACATTTATTATTTTAGTCATTATTATTTTACTTGCCCTATATCTCTCTAATTCGTTATCAAAACCAATCAGAAAATTGCAGGAACTGAGTTATAAAGCATCAGAAAACGATCTTTCGGTTAAGATAGATGTCAGCGGGAAAGATGAAATTGCAAAACTTGGAAAAAGTTTTAATAAAATGATAAGAAGAATCAACAAATTACTTGAACAAAATGTTAAAGAACAGAAATTATTAAGAAAACTTGAAATGGAGAGTCTTAATAATCAAATAAAACCCCACTTTATTTATAATACTCTTGATTTAATCATTGGACTTTTAGAAAACAATAAAATAGAAGAGGGTGCACATATGGTTGAAGCCCTTGGTAAATTTTTCAGATTAAGTTTAAGTTATGGTAAAGAGATGGTTTTAATTCGAAATGAAATAAAACATGTTAAAAATTATCTATTTATTCAGCAGTACAGGCATGGTGAAGAATATAAATATATCGTGGATATAGAAGATCTAGAAATCATGGATAAACATATCCCCAAATTAATTTTACAGCCGATTGTAGAAAATGCAATTTATCATGGCATACTTCCTTCAGAAAAGAAGGGTTTAATAATAATTAAAGGCTATTATAAAAATAAGAGCATATATTTTCAAGTTATTGATAATGGTGTTGGAATAAAAAAAGAAAAAGTTAAGGAAATAAATAATATACTTGCCGGTAAGATTAAAACAGAAGATCAGAAAAAATATTTTGGACTGTGTAATGTAGACCAGCGTTTAAAGTTAATGTATGGTGGTGATTCAGGAATCAAGATAGAAAGTGAATATGGAGAAAAGACAATAGTTACAATTAGAATTGATCGTAGAGGGGGTAATTAATTTGCCTTATAAACTACTGGTTGTTGATGATGAAAAACCAATTCGAGATAAACTGATTAATAATACTGACTGGCAAGCAAATGGATATCAAGTTTTTTCTGCAACAGATGGTAGGGAAGCATTAAAAATAGTTGAAAAAGAAGAAATTAATATATTAGTAACTGATATTCAGATGCCAAAATTAAATGGTATGAATTTAATAAAAAAAGCTAAAAATTTAAGTGAACATCTTAAGGTAATAGTTATTTCCGGTTATGCTGAATTTGAATATGCTCAAAAATCAATACGTTTTGGTGTTAATGATTATCTTTTAAAACCATTTCGTTCAAAAAAATTACTTGAAGTTGTAAATAGAGCTCGTGAGGATTTAATAAAAGAAAAAAATAATAAAGAAAAACTGGCCGGCCTTAGAGGAGAAATTTCAAATTATATTAATGATAATAAATTAGATAATATCTATAACTGGTTAGTTGATAATAATTTTTTTCAGAGGCAATCTTTGATTTTAAATAGGGTTCAGCTTGATGCAGTTTTAAAAAGAGGTAGTAAAGAAGATATCTTAAAAACGGTTAACAAAATTATGAAGGAGATTGAAAATACCTCGTTAAATAGAGAAAAGTTATATGTTATTTTAAACAATCTAATTTTAGAAAGTTTTAGGGTTATTAAAGAGCTGGATTATGGAGCGGAAGATTTAATGGAAATAATTGATCAGGATAAAATGAAAAGTATCAATTATGAAAATTTAGAAGAAATAGATAATATGCTAAAAGAATTTATGCTCAGGTTACATGATCTAATAGCTTTTGTCCCTGGTGGTAGAAATGAGGATATGATAAATGAAATGAAAAAATATATTGCTGAAAACTATCAAGATGGAATTACGTTAAGTGAGATGGCAAAAAGTTTTAATTTAAGCATAGGTCATTTAAGTAATTTATTTCATGAAAAAACAGGTGAAAGTTTTAGTGACTATTTAAATATGCTTAAATTAAATAAAGCTAAAGAATTATTAAAAACTACTGATTACAAAATTTATCAAATAGCAAATAAACTTGGCTTTAATGACGCGTATTATTTTAGCTCCTGGTTTAAAAAACTAGTCGGAGCTTCTCCAACAACTTATCGAGATAATATTAATCTTTTCTAAAAAATAAATATTTAATTAAAATTATAAGTCATGAGATTATCCCCTTATGATGGACAGGTTAAATGATAAAAATCTGTTTATCAGTAAGGGGATTTTTTGGTTTAAATTTACTAATACCAAAAATATTAAAGGGTTTAAAAAAATATTCCATGGTTTATTTTCAGAATTTTATATACAATTTAGACAAATCAGACAACTCTTTGTGAATTATAAGTACTTATAAGCTAATAATGGTTCACATTGAGAAAACTTTTAGGAGGTATATTAATGAAGAGATTAAGTATTTTGTTGGTTGTTCTATTACTCGTTTCCTTAATGACAATGTCTGTTTTCGCTGAAGATGGTGGTGGATGGTTAAGCAATTTATTAGGTGGTGACGATGGTCATGCTGATGATGGTGTAATTAAAGTTGGTTTTTTATTAAAAACCATGCAGGAAGAAAGATATATAAAAGATAGGGATTCATTTATAGAGAAAGCAGAAGAAGTGGGTGCTGATGAAGTTATTTTTGACTCTGCTAATAATAATGAAAATTCACAGCTTGCTAAATTTGAAAATATGTTAACTCAGGGTGCTGATGTAATAGTTATGCAGCCCGTTAATACTGGCACAGCTAGTAATATGGTAAAAATGGCTCATGATTCTGGAGTAGCTATTATTAACTATGATTCTTTAATTATGAATAGTAATGTAGATGTTTTTATTACCCAGGACAGCTGGGCTGTAGGTGTAATGCAGGGTGAAGCTATGGTTGAGTGGTTTAAAGAAAATAGAGGAGAAGTAAAAGGTAATGTTGTTTTATTAAGAGGACAACCTGGAGATTCTAATGCTAATGCATTTTCTCAGGGAGTTTTAGATACAGTTGAAAAATACGATGGTTTAGAATTAGTTGTAGATCAAAGTCATGAGGGCTGGTCTCCTGATCTAGCTATGGCTACAACAGAAAATGCTCTTACTAAATATGATAATCAGATCGATGCAGTAATAGCAAATAATAGTGGACTCGCATCGGGTGCCGTAAGAGCTTTAGAAGCACAGGGTATGGCAGATACAGACAAAGTTTTTGTGGCAGGTTCTGATGCTGATTTAGTAAATATAAGATATATTGCACAGGGCAAACAGTCAATAGAAATATTTAAAAAAGTTAAGCCTTTAGCTTATACAGCAGCAGAAGTAGCAGTTGCTATTGCTAAGAATCCAGATAGAGAAATTAAAGACATAGTAGAAATTGATCGTTTCGTAAATAATGGGAATAAGGATATACCTACAGTAGTAACAGAAATTGTAGTAGTTAATAAAGATAATATAAGAAAAACAGTTGTGGCTGATGGTTATCATGATGTAGAAGAGATCTATGAGGAAGATTAATTAACTTTTGAAAAACATTTAAAAATAATTAAACCACATTTTCATTTGTTATTTCTGGTGGGACTGTTTCATATATGATTACATTTGGAGGAGGAAAATAGATGGCTGAAGAAATTCTGGAAATGAATAACATTATTAAAGATTTTCCTGGAGTAAGGGCTCTAGATCATGTGAATTTTAAATTGGAAAAGGCAGAAATAATTGCACTAGTTGGAGAAAATGGAGCCGGAAAATCAACTTTAATGAATGTTTTAAGTGGAGTCTGGCCTTATCCCACTTATGAAGGAGATATTTATTTGGATGACGAAATTGTCCGTTTTGAAAACACCAGAGAAGCTGAAGAAGCCGGCATAGGAATTATCCATCAGGAATTAAATCTACTACCAGATCTATCTGTGGCTGAAAATATATTTTTAGATAGACAACCTCTAAATAAATTTGGTGGAATTAAGTGGAATGAAATGTATCACGAAGCAGCAAAAGTGTTGACACGTTTAAATATGGATATTGATCCTAGAATGGACCTTGGTGATTTAACTGTAGGTAAACAGCAGATGGTAGAAATCGCTAAAGCTCTTTCTTTAGATACGAGGATATTAGTTTTCGATGAACCTACATCTGCTTTAACTGATTCGGAAATAAAAGAGTTATTTACAGTTATAAATGATCTCAAAGCAAGTGGAGTTTCTATGATATATATATCTCACAAAATGGAAGAGATTGAAGTAATAGCTGATTCTGTTGTAGTTTTAAGAGATGGGGCAACAATTGGAGATAAAATACAAATAAAGAATGTTACTATAGAAGAAATAATAAACAGAATGGTTGGAAGAGATATTGATGATCTTTTTCCCAAAAAAAGTTTTGAACGTGAAGAAAAAACTCTTGAAGTAAAAAATATTACCATACCTGATCCTTTTAATCCTGACAAGTATTTAGTAGAGGATGTTTCTTTCACAGCCTATAAGGGAGAAATATTAGGTATTTCTGGTTTAATGGGAGCAGGAAGAACAGAGCTAGTTAATGCTATTTTTGGAGTTTATGGCAAAAAAAGACAGGGGAAAATATTTTATGATGGTATAGAACTTAAAATAGAATCACCCGCTGATGCTATAGAAAATGGAATTGCTTTAATTACTGAAGATAGAAAAGAGCTGGGACTTTTACTTGATAAAGATTTAGTTATTAATATGACATTACCGTCTATAGAAAAATTCAGTTCAAATTTTGTGATGGATTATCTTGCTGAAAGAAAAATCGCTGAAAAATATGTTAATGAATTAAATATTAAAACACCTAACCTTGATGTTAATGTTGAAAAGCTAAGTGGTGGAAATCAGCAAAAAGTTGTAATTGGTAAATGGTTGATTACAGAATCAAATGTTTTAATACTTGATGAACCAACAAGAGGAATAGATGTTGGGGCAAAAACAGAGGTCTATCGCTTAATGAATCAGCTTGTAGAACAGGGAGTAACAGTGATAATGATTTCTTCTGAATTACCAGAAATTATGGGGATGAGTGATCGAATTTTGGTCATATCAGAAGGGAAAAAAACTGCAGTTTTAGAACATGAAGAAGCAGATGAGGAGACTATAATGAAATATGCTACTGGCAATAAGTAAAGGAGTTGAATAAATTTGAAAAAATTTATAAAAAGTAATGGTACATTTGTAGCCCTGATCTTTTTAATAATTGGTTTAAGTTTTTTATCCTCTTCATTTTTAAGTCCTAGAAATTTAACTAATTTAGTGCGTCAGGTCACTATAAATGGCATTATAGCTGTTGGTATGACAATGGTTATTTTACTTGCAGGTATTGATCTATCTGTGGGTTCTATAGTAGGATTGGCAGCTGTTGTTGTTACATTGTTGATGCAGTCTGGTTTATCTATGTGGTTAGCGATTATAGTAACTCTAGTGGCTGTTGGTGGTGTTTTTGGATTTTTCAATGGATTTATGAGTGCTAAATTTGATATTCATCCATTTATTATAACACTCGGAGTCATGACTATCGCCAGAGGTATGGGTCTGGTTTTAACCCAGGGAGTTTCTGTACCTGTTAGAAATATGACTTTTGCAAGTATCGGTAGTGGTTATATTCCTAAAATACCTTCTTTAATTATACTGGTAATTGTTTTGGTCTTAGGTATTCTTGCCTCTATTAAAGGTAGTGTAGAAATAAAAGATGGGAAAAAAGTTAAAAACAAAGCAAAACTTACCGGGAAAATAGTCTTGACAGCTGCAGGTTTTGCAGCCGGATTTTTAATTTTTATTGGTTATAAAGGGATCCCTATTCCAGTAGCAATATTTTCCTTTATTATTCTGGGTGGTGTATATACTTTACGCAAAACAAAATTTGGACGCAAATTATATGCTATTGGTGGAAATGAAAAAGTTGCCTGGCTTTCTGGTATAAATATAATGAGAACCAAAACCATGGTTTTTGTAATAACGGGTGTTTTAAGTGCAGCCTCTGGTATTTTATTAGCTTCAAGGCTAAATGGGGCCTCTCCTAATCTGGGTACTGGTTTTGAGTTAGATGCAATAGCCTCGGTTATTATTGGTGGTACTAGCTTTATGGGAGGTATTGGTACAATAAGTGGGACAGTAATCGGTGCGATTATAATTGGAGTTATTAATAATGGAATGAGTCTATTAGGTATAAATACTTTTTATCAAATGATAGTTAAAGGTTTTATCATAATTTTGGCAGTTATGATAGATGTGCTAAATAGAAGAGAAACAGCTTAAATAATTTAATGTTTCTAACAAACTATTAGATTTGAAGTAACGTAATGTAAAAATAAGGAGGACAAGAAATGTTATTTAAAAAGAGTAAAGGACTTAGTCTGTTTTTAATGTTTTCTTTGCTTTTTGTCTTCAGTTTTTCAGTTATGGCTCAAAAAGGAGAAGTAGAAATTTTTAGTTGGTGGACTGCGGGAGGAGAAAAAGAAGCTCTAAATGCTTTAATTGAACTTTTTAATGAAGAATATCCTGATGTTGAAGTTGTTAATTCTACTGTTGCTGGTGGGGCAGGGTTTAATGCCAGGAGAGTATTAAAAACCAGAATGGTGGCTGGAAATCCTCCAGATTCATTCCAAATTCATGGTGGTGCAGAATTAATTGATACATATGTTGAAATTAAAATTTATGGGGGCGAAGAATTAGTTGAGACCTATATTGAAGCTAGTAAGATGGAACCTATTACTGTTCTGCTAGAAGAATGGGACTTAAAAGATAAATTTAATCAACAGATTTTAGAAATGACTGCTTATAAAGGTGAATATTATTCTATACCTGTTAATGTTCATCGTTCAAACGCGATGTTCTATAACAAAGAAGTACTCGAAAAAAATAATGTTGAACCTCCAACAGATTTAGCAAGTTTTAAAACTGCTTTAGCTAGCTTGGATGAAGCTGGAGTAGTTCCACTTGCATTAGGTGATACTAATAAGTGGCCTGCTAGTCAGGTTTTTGAAACATTTTTAGTAGCTACTTTAGGTCCTGATGGTTACAATGGCCTCTGGAATGGTGAAACATCTGTTAATGATCCAGCTATTAGAGAAGCACTTGTACACTTTAAAGATATTATGCAGTATGTAAATGAAAATCACTCTTCTCTTACTTGGAATGAAGCTACCGGGTTAGTACATGATGGTGAAGCTGGGTTTAATATTATGGGCGACTGGGCAGAAGGTTACCTAAAAACATTAGGCTGGACACCTGGTGAAGAATTTGGCTGGATGGCAGTACCAGGAACAGAAGGTTCTTTTGTATTTATAACTGATACTTTTGGCCTACCAAAGGATGCTCCAAATCCAGAAAATGCCAAAAAATGGTTGAAGATAATTGCTTCTAAAGAGGGTCAGGATATATTTAATCCAATAAAAGGTTCGATCCCTGCCCGTTTAGATGCTGATAAGAGTAAATATGATCCATATTTAACTGATTCAATGGAAGACTTTGCAAATGATACTTTAACCCCTTCTATTGTTCATGGTTCTGCAGCTCCAAAAGGATTTGTTAATGCTATGGACGACATAATAAATTCTTTTATTAGAACTGGTGATGTTGACCAGGCATTTGAAAACTTTCAGATTAGCCATGAAGAGTATGTAAAATAAATAGGAAAATAATTGGTGTGGGCATAATTTGAGTTATCAATAATTTAATGATTCTATTAGGCATATAGGCATAAATAATTTTTATAAAAAGATAGTATTAGGATTTATTATAAATTTAGCAGTTATGATAAATGTATTATATATAAAAGAAATAGCTTAAATAATTCTTATCTTCCTTATTTAAAGGTGCCTAGATAATAAATAAAACATTAAAGCTGAGGTCTTAATTGACTTCAGTTTTTTTCTGCAGCGATTAGTTAGTACTTGAAATTTAATACTTTAAATTAAGTATGTCTATTCTTATGTGCTAAATAGTTAAGAATTTTCAAGATCCAAATTTTAATATTATTCGGGTTAAAAATTAGAATAATATATTTTTCTATTGATTTAATAATAAGAG
This sequence comes from uncultured Halanaerobiales bacterium, assembly GCA_964430875.1. GTDB lineage: Bacteria > Bacillota > Halanaerobiia > Halanaerobiales > M55B127 > M55B127. Next base: position 17,714 of record CAYSHP010000026.1, on the reverse strand, counting down.
TAACATATAGATAATAATATTATAAGTCCATTACCCTGTCAGTATTAATTAGGATTTAAACAGACAATCAAAGTCCGTTAGCCTTTCTATTAAAGGTTAGCGGATTTTTTAAGTAAAAATATTTTGAACATTAAAAATTGATAATTTATAAAAAAACTAAAGGCAAAATATTAAATTAGTAATTAAGTTAAGGTTGTTGATATAAAATATATATAGGGAGAAATTTAGTTATAAAGAGATTAAAAAATTCAGGAGAACTTTCACAGAAAAAGTTATCAAAGATCAGTTTAATATTTTTAATTATCTAATTAAAAATTATAAGTTAGATTCAGTTAAGTGTTTAATAGAGACAGGAGGCATAGTCCATCAATATAAGGGCAACAGAGGGACATAATAGGTTCTTGCGCCTGAGCTTTAGGAAATACCGTATATCTTATATTTGTACTTTTTATGGAGTATAATCCGGCGATTAGAGTATCGGCAATAAGACCCTCATAATAGCCTTTATTTTACATAATTGGTAACTTTAGAAAAAATGGATTCTATGATTAGAAAAATAATTATGATAGTGAATATAATAAAAAGTTCTTAAAGTAATATATTTTGACAAGTTTAATCCTGATTGTTATACTAGGACTAATAATACCCCAATGGGGTATTATTAGTTAAGTAATTAAACAGAAATAAAGTTTTCAGGAGGTAAATTTATGTATAAATATATGAGTGTTTTGTTTATTATATTTTTAATACTTGGATTGGGCGGTAATAGTGTTTTATCCCAACCAGGAATGGGGCCAATGGGTAATGGACAAATGATGGAACCAATAAATAGTGAGTACGAATTTTTAATAAAAATGATTCCTCATCACGAAGAAGCAGTGTATACAGCAAAAATATTAAAAGAGAATACTAATCGTAAAGAAATGAAAGATTTTGCTGATAAAATAATAGAAACTCAAAGTAGAGAAATAGAACAAATGAAGATCTGGCTAGATAAATGGTATGCAAATAGAGAAAATAATTATGAATATCAGGCAATGATGGATGATTATGAAGGATTAAAAGGTGAACAGTTAGACCAAGCCTTTTTAGAAGATATGATTTTTCATCATATGTCAGCAGTTATGATGTCTCAGCAGCTTATTATAAAAGGTTTAGCAGAACATGAAGAAGTATATGAACTGGCAAAAAACATAAGAAACAATCAAAGAAATGAGATTTTTCAAATGAGAGAATGGCTTGTTAGCTGGTATTAAAAATTACAATGTATAATCCTTAATAATCGTGTATTATTCTATATTTAACCTTTTAAAAAGAGAAAGTTTTGTTTTCAAAATCCATGTCATTTAAATGGAAAAAAATAATTAAATATAATGATTGAACCACGTCTTAAGAGGCGGGTTTTTGCTATTATATTTAATCATAATATAATATTTAATAATTTTTAAAAGCAAAATATCCAAAATGCAATAATTCAGAATTTATTTTACCATATTTCTGGATAATAACCTTCAGCAAGTGCACCTACAGCTAATGTTGCCCAAATAATAAAAATGCCTAATACAAGTTTAATCAAGTAATTTATAGAGAAATTAAACTTTTTATTAACTAATGAGTTAATATAACCATTTGTAAACGGGAAATAGATTAGAGATAGTGTAATTAAAAATACTCCAAAACCAAAGTCGTTTCCCCGAAATAGATTTAATAAACCGTCTATAAAAACTAATATTCCAAAAAGCCAGTTAACAATAAACCAGATATTAAATTTATTATTCATTTTGATTCTCCTTTGATTATTATATAATTTTTATGTTTAATTATAATTCTTGAACATATAATAATATCCTTTATTTTAAAAGTTATATTGCTAGTGTAAGCTTTTTCAAATTTAAAAGACCTGTTCTTATCCTAAATCTCCTATGTTGATTGAGCCTAGTGAGTGTAATAAAAGATATTTAAAAAAGATTTTTCTATGTATATATAATTGGTTTTATATTTAGATTTGAAAAGTTATATGAAATTTTATCAATCATTGTTATGGTGATATAATCAAACAAACATCAAGTCATTTTAAAGGATGGTGATCCAGATGGAGAAAGAAAATAACTACTTAAAAAAGGAAATTATTAAACATATAAAAAATGACAAACCAATACCCGATTCTTTACTTAAAGATTATTATGCTGTTGATGTGGCAGAAACATTATCCAAATTAGAAACTGGAAAAATTAAAGATTTCACTGATTTATTAGATAATGAAGATCTAGCAGAAATAATAGAACAGTCTGAAGAAGAAATACAAATTGAGATTTTAAAAACAAAAAATATTGAACAAATAACAGATATAATATCATATATGGCGAAAGATAATATTGCAGATATTTTTGGAAATCTCCCAATTGGTTTAAGAAAGAAACTTCTAGTTAAAATGAAAAAAGATGAAGCAAATACTTTAAAAAAGTTACTTGGCTATGATGAAGAATCTGCTGGAGGACTTATGACTACTGAATATATTTTATTAGAAGGTGAAATGACAGTAGGAGAAGCTATTAATAAAATAAAAAAGATTAGCCCTAAAACTGAAATTATTGAGACTATTTTTATTGTAGATGAGTCTAATAAATTAGCGGGTTTTGTTAATTTAAGAGATATTTTAGTTACTAATGATAGTAAAAAGCTTAAGGAATTAATGGATGAAAATGTAATTACAGTAACCCCTGAAATTGACCAGGAAGAAGTTGCATTACAAGTTGCTAAATATGATCTATCTGTGATGCCTGTTATAAATAAAAACAATAATCTTTTAGGTATAATTACTTTTGATGATATTATTGATGTTATAGAAGCAGAAAATACAGAAGATATGTTTAGAATGGTAGGGATAAGCGAAGAAGAAAGTGTTAATAGTACGATACCCGAGTCAATTAAAAAGAGATTACCCTGGTTATATATAAACTTAGGAACAGCTTTTTTAGCAGCTTTAACCGTTGGTCTTTTTGAAGATGTTATAGTACAAGTAGTGGCTTTAGCTGCTGCAATGCCAATAGTTGCTGGAATGGGGGGTAATGCTGGAACTCAGACTTTATCCATTGTAATTAGAGGTATTGCCTTAGGAGAACTTAAATCTAATAATAAATGGAAATTAGCTGTAAAAGAATCTAGTATAGGAATCATCCATGGTGCTGCTATAGGAATTGCTACAGGTGTAATCCTATATTTTTTATATGGAAATCCTTATTTAGGACTTATTATTTTTGCAGCCATGGTTTTAAATTTATTAATAGCTGGTTTATTTGGGTTTTTAATACCTATAACTTTACAAGCTTTAGGAATTGATCCTGCTTTAGCTTCGGCGATTTTTTTAACCACTGTTACCGATGTATTTGGTTTTTTTGTTTTCTTAGGTTTAGCAAAAGTATTTATTAATTACCTGTGATTCTATTTTTATGAAAGTTTTATTCCCATAAAGAATTTACGATAAGACAAATGGATTTGAATCTATTAGTTTTATTATAAGTTGTATAAATAATAATTATCAAATGGAAATATTACAATAGATAATAGAAATATTAAAGACAAGCATTTAAAGCTAATTGGCTTTTAATTTCTTTTTTTACCTTAAAATACATTTAAAATTTTACATAACTTATATCAATATGACGTTTCTCTCCTATAATATTTTTTATAAAATTTAAGAAAACACTTATAAAATATAGTTGAATAGAAGTAATGAAACATTATTGAATTAGATGTAATAATTAAAAAAATAGTTTTGTGTATAACCCTTGCATAACTGAAAGCTATATCTTTATAAAGGTGTTTGATAATTAGTGAGTTGTATTATTCTAGTATTAATTATGTTTTTAAAACAAGCTTACTGTTTTTAAAAATTTACATTTAATTCCTTTGCCCAAATGTAATTAATATAAAATAATAAAAGGTATTTTATTACTTTTGTTGAAATTGAATAATAATTTCTATATATAAATAAATATTTATGCAAAAGGCAAACCAATTGCGAGATTGGGACGCAAAGTTTCAGGTCTTAAAAAGATTGCTGAACTTCCATTTTTTTAAGGCTATGGTTTTTATGACCATAGTTTTTTATTTTTCTTAATTCATGATTTTACCAATTATTTTTTCAAAAAGTAATTTCGAGATATTAAAGCTTTTTTATGTTTTATAAGGTCAAATTAAAGGGGTTTTATAGATGAAAAACTTTAATTGTAATAAATTATTTGAAAATATGCCCGTGGCTTTAGCATTTAATAAAGTTTTATGTGATGAAAACCAAAACCCTAAGGATTTTATTGTTTTAAAAATAAATCAGAAATTTAAAGAAATTACTGGTTTTAAAGAAGAGGATGTTGTTAAACAAAAAGGGACAATTATTTTAAATAATATTATTGATAATCCTATGGAGTTAATAAAACTATGTGGTAGGGTGGCTTTAACAGGACAAAGTAAATCTTTTGAAGGCTATTCTAAATTAAGAGATCGATGGTATGAGGTTAAAGTGTTTAGTCATAAGAAATATTATTTTTCAATTGTTTTTAACAATATAACCGAGAGAAAGATTAAGGAAGAAAAATTAAAAGAAAAAAATATAAAATTGAATAATATTTTTAATAACTCTAATGATATTATATATTCTCTATCTTGGCCAGATTTAAATGTTAAATTTGTTAGTAAAGCAGTAAAGAAGATTTTTGGTTATACAGTTGAAGAGTTTAAATCGGATGCCGATTTATTAAAAAAAATAACTCACCCAGATGATAAATATATACATGAGAAAGCATTAGATTATTTAAAAAAGAACGGATTTTCTATAAGAGAGTTTCGAATTATTACTAAACAAGGTAATATAAAGTGGTTATCGGACAAAGGTAAATTGATATATGATGAGAATAATAAACCTATAAGAGCAGAAGGGGTTATGAGAGAAATTACAGAAAGAAAAGTTGCTGATAATCAATTAAAATACAGTGAAGAGATGTATGAAACGATATTTAATTCAGCTCCTATTGGTATTATAATTGAGAATAAAAAAGGAGAAATTATAAAAGTTAATGATAGTGAATGTGAAATGACAGGTTATACTAAAGATGAATTGATAGGAAATAATGTTAAAGATATATTTGTTTTGCCTGAACATCAGGAACTAGCTGATAAAAATATTGATAGGTTAATAAATGGTGAAGAACTTGAATTTGATATCAAGATAACTAAAAAGAATGGAGAAATCATTTATGAACATATGAAAGAGACTAATATTACTTTTCCTGATGGAAGTAAAGGTATACTATCTATGCATATTGATATTAATGAGAGGAAAAAGAAAGAAAAAAAGATCAGATATTTATCTTATAGAGATCATCTAACAGGATTATATAATAGAAGATATTTTGAAGAGGAAATGATCAGATTAGATACTCAAAGACAGTTACCTCTTAGCATTATTATGGTAGATATAAATGGACTAAAAATAATAAATGATAGCTATGGACATGAAAAAGGCGATCAAATGTTAATTGAAACTGGTAATTTATTAAAAGAGGAATTAAGAGAGGAAGATATACTTGCACGCCATGGTGGTGATGAGTTTACTATTTTACTTCCAAAAACTTCATATGGAGAAGCAGAAAAAATAATAAACAGGTTGAAAAATAAAAATAATAAAAGAAGCAGAGAAGGTATAATAATTTCATTTAGTTTAGGTTTTGCTACAAAACAAAAAATGGATGAAAATATAAAAGAAATATTAAAAAAGGCTGATGATGATATGTATAGAAATAAGTTGTCGGAAAGCAGAAGTAACAAAAATAAGATTGTTCAAAATTTAATTAATACATTAGATGCAAAAAGCTCTGAAACTAAAGAACATGCAATGAGGATGACTAAATTAGCTAGAGATTTAGGAGAAAAAATAGAACTTATTAATTCAGAGCTAAATAATTTAGCTTTGCTAGCAACTTTACATGATATAGGTAAAACCACAATTTCTGAAGAGATATTAACTAAACCAGGAAAGTTAACAGAAGAAGAGTGGGAGATCATAAAAGAGCATCCAATAAAAGGATATAAGATTGCTTCTGCTTCGGAAGAATTTGCAGTTGTGGCTGAAGAAATACTTTGCCATCATGAACATTGGAATGGTAATGGTTATCCTAATGGATTGAAAGGGGAAGAAATACCTTATCTTGCTAGAATAATATCCATTATTGATGCTTATGATGTAATGACTAATGAAAGACCTTATAGTAAACCTATATCACAAAAAGAAGCTTTAGCTGAAATAAAGAAATATTCAGGTCAACAGTTTGATCCAAAATTAGCTAAGGAATTCATAAACATGCAGCTAGATAAGTTGTCCTAAAATCAATAATAATACAATGTTTAAATCTAAAGTTATCAAGAAAATAAAAATCATAAAAAACCATTTTTGATACAGTTATTACCAGAAAAATTGTGGAATACAATATTTTTCATATAATTTTTAATTTATATCAGTTTTAATGAGATAAATGAGAGGAATTTTTTGATTATAATAAATCAATTAACTACAGTTAGATGGTAAATCATTTAATATTAAATCAGACTTAAATCCATTTAATGGCTTTAGAGTGGAGATATAGATGCTTTAATTTATTTAATTAATTACGATAATATTAATACGTATTAAGAAAATTTATAAATTTCAAACGTTTGAGTATTATGAATAAAATAATAAACATTATCAAAAATTTATAAATAGTTATTGGTGTTCAAAATAAAAAAGATTTAATTGAAAAGAT
>CAYSHP010000026.1:0-10817 GCA_964430875.1 uncultured Halanaerobiales bacterium | reverse complement strand
AAAATTTATAAATAGTTATTGGTGTTCAAAATAAAAAAGATTTAATTGAAAAGATGCCTATTTCTTATGTTCGACATAAAATTATACAGTTAAATTCAAGATAATAAAACCATTAACTATTTGTTTTTGAGTTTTAGATAAGATTGTTATTGATGATTATAATTTGATTTTTAAAATAATGAATTTGAAGAAATTGTGGAAATAATCTATATTTATTTAGAAATAACATCAATAGAAATGATTTTATTAATAGAAAGAGTTGATGATGTTTTTATAAGATAAAAGACAGGAGATAAATATAGTTATCCAAAGATAAATATAAATAGAAAGTTTATTTGGGGGATATTACTTTGTTTTTTGAAAAAAATTGACTAATTTTATCAATAAAATAAGAAAAGATTATATCTTTAGATCTTTTATCTTAACTTTTTTAATAACTTTACTGTTATTATTACCAATAGGGTTATTATTAGATAGGCATTATAAAAATGTTTTATTAAATTCTAAAAAAGAGAATATAAAAAGTGAACTTGAAAGATATTCTATTTTATTATCAAGGGAAATTAATCAAAAGTTTTCATTATTGAATGCTTTAGAAGTTTTCACAAAAGAAAACTGGAATAATAAAATTAGTGAAAGTGGTTTTAAAAAATTTGCATATGGACTTTTTTCTTCAACTTCTGGAATTAGAAATTTGGTTATTGCTCCTGACGGTATAAATAAATATGTTTATCCAGTCAAAGATAATGAAGAAACTGTAGGCCATAATTTAATTAAGGATAAAAGATCTAATGTGAGACAAGCTGTACAAAAAACAATTAATAATAGAGAATTTGTTGCTAGTGGTCCTTATAAACTTCGACAGGGTGGAGAGGGAATAATTTTAAGAAAAGCTCTTTATAAAAATGATAACTTCTGGGGTTTAGTTACTATGGCCCTTAATATGGAAACTATTTATGAATATATAAAATTGGAAAATCAAAATTCTTCCATAAATATTGCTCTAAAAAGAAAAGATAAAGTATTCTTTGGTGAAAATAACTTATTTGAAAAATCCCCGATTATTACAACTGTAGAATTTCAAGGAGGAAAGTTTACTATAGGAGGTATTCCTGAAAAAAATTGGTATTCATCGATTGAAAATGATTTACAAATATATAGATTAATTATTTTTAGCATTATAATTCTTTTAGTAATTATAGTTTACATAGTATCTTATAGGAATTTTAAAATACAAGCTGTAGTTAATGAAAAAACCAGATATCTTAAAGAAATGAATTCTCTTTTACAGGAAAAAGAAAATGTTATTAAGGTTGAAAAAGATTTAATTGAGTATCAGGCTTATCATGATCAATTAACTGAACTATATAATAGAAGGTTTTTTGAAGAAGAAATAGAGAGATTAGATACAAAAAGGCAATTACCAATCAGTATTATTATGGCTGATGTGAATGGACTTAAGATCATAAATGATACTTATGGACACAGCGCAGGTGATGAATTATTAGAGAAAACAGCGGAAATATTAAATGATTCTATACGACAAGAGGATATATTAGCTCGTTGGGCGGGCGATGAGTTTGTTATATTACTTCCTCAAACAACATTAAAAAAAGCTCAGAAAATAATGAAAAGAATGAAAGAAGAATGTGAAAAAGTTGGTGAAAAAGATATACCTATCTCAATAGGGATGGGGGTTGCAACTAAAAAAAGAGTAGATCAAAATATTAAAAAAGTTTTAGAAGAAGCTGATAATAATATGTATCAAAACAAGCTTTCGGAAAGCAGAAGCGTTAATAATAAAATTGTCCAGAATTTAATTAACACCTTAGGTACAAAAAGCTCGGAAACAAGAGAACATGCAATGAGGATGACTGGATTGGCCCATGATTTAGGAGAAAAACTTGGCCTTACTCTTTCAGAAATGAATAATTTATCATTACTTGCCACTCTGCATGATATAGGTAAAACTACAATTTCTGAAGAAATATTAAACAAGCCTGGAAATTTAACAGAAAAAGAATGGGAGATAATTAAAGAACATCCTGAAAGAGGATATAAAATAACATCTGCTTCCAAAGAATTTGCAGTTGTGGCAGAAGATATACTCCATCATCATGAACATTGGAATGGTAATGGTTATCCTGATGGCTTGCAAGGAAAAGAGATACCCTATCTCGCCAGGATAATATCAATTATTGATGCTTATGATGTGATGACTAATGAAAGACCTTATAGTGAACCTATATCCCCCAAAGAAGCTCTGGTGGAAATAAAAGGTTGTTCTGGAGAACAGTTTGATCCTAATTTAGTTAAAGAATTTATAGAAATGCAAAAAAATAAGTTTTCTTAAACATTTAGATATTTAAGAATTAATCTAACATTGGAGGAGTAAATATATGAGTGTAAAAAGTAATTTTCAAAAAGAAAAAAGTTATAAGAAATTAGCGGAAAGTGTAAATGCTATTCTTTGGCAATATGATATAGAATCTGACCGTTGGGAATATGTTTCTCCTCAAGCAGAAAGAATATTAGGTTACAAACCTGGAGAATGGAGTAATTTGGAGTTTTGGGCTCAACATATTCATGAGGAAGATAGAGAAGCAGCTAAAAGTTATTGTCTAGAATGTACTAGTAGGGGCCAAGACCATGTTTTTGAGTACCGCTTTCGGAAAAAAGATGGCTCTTATGCTTGGATAAGAGATGAAGTAAGTGTAGTAGTCCAAAATGGAGCACCTAAAAAAATAAGAGGCTTTATGATTGATATAACAGAAATTAAAGAACTTGAAAATCAGATCAGAGATTTATCATTTAAAGATCACTTAACAGGACTTTATAATAGAAGATATTTAGATAGTGAGATAGAGAGATTGAATTATTCCAGGAGATATCCCATAAGTATTATAGTTGGGGATCTTGATAAATTAAAGTATGTTAATGATAAATATGGTCATAAAATGGGAGATAAATATATAAAAAAGTCAGCAGAAGTCTTTAAGAATATTTTTAGAAAAGAAGAAATAATAGCAAGGACTGGCGGAGATGAATTTGCTATCTTATTAATCGAAACTGACAAAAATGATTCGAAAAAAATCTGTAATAGAATAAAAGAAGAATTTAAAAAAATAAATGATAAAGAAGATTTGCCATATCCTCTAAATATTTCTTTGGGGTGTTCCGCAGTTTGTGATAATGGAGATATTTATAAATGCTATGAAAGGGCAGATCAGAATATGTACGAAAATAAAGAGGATAAATAATTATTAAATGAAAAATAAATATGTTTGATATTCACTTTTAAATAATAAAAGATTAATTAAAACATATTTTTAAAGTATCTAATATCCAAGTAATAGCAAATAGCAAAATAAGTTATATGAAAATTATATATCGAATATATAGGTCCTTATCAGTTGGGTTAAATTAAGCTGGTAAGGGTTTTTTATTGAAATTCATATATCAAGATCAATATAAAAATTAATAAATTTTATCTTTTTTAATCAACTATTTATTTATTTGTAAAATAAGTACTATTTTTGATATTGTAATTAGAATATAATTAATTTACTGACAAATATTTTAATTTAATTTAAAAATAATCCTTTAATATATAATTTTTACATTTTACATTTTTTTAAAAAATACAAAATAAAAAAAAGGATTTTATTTAAAAATAGCTAATAATAAATATACAATATATATATAAATATGGATTAATAGTTTTATTTATAAATTATTTCTAATTATGTTCAAATTTTACTTTTATATAAAAAAATTAAAAAAATAAAAGGAAACTATGACCGCTTTTCTTAAACATGGACACCAACAGGATTAGCGCGAGTTAACGGTGTAACCGGCCTTATTGAGGCCGGTTTTTGTTTTTATTATAAATAATTTTATAATTAATCTGTTTAAAAACATTTTAATTATAAAAATAGCAGGGTAAACCTGCGGGGGCCGTGAAAATTATTATTTCACGGTATTCATAAATACTAATTAAATAAGAGGAGGCAAATTATTATGAAGAAATTATTTATTTTAGGACTTGTATTGATGATGATGTTTACCGTGAGTGTTGTATCATTGGCTGCTAATCCAGTTCAAGTATCTGCTGATATTTATGCTGAAGTTTTGGAAGCTATCGAAGTAACTAAAGCCGAAGGTGGAGACCTAATATTTGGTACTCTAGCTGCGCCCAATACTGGTGCTACAGGAGGTACTGTTATAGTAACTCCCGATAGTTCCACTTCAACAACTAATATCCCTTATCACGATGGAATTGTTAATGCAGCTCAGTTTAATGTCCAAGGTAGTAGTGATGTTAATTACTCAGTAAATTTACCTACTGATGATATAACATTAACAGATACTGTGAATCCATCTAATACTATGACTGTAAATACTTTTACCTCAGATTTAAATGGTGGAGAGACTATTGGAACTAAATCAACTTTCTATGTTGGCGGAACTTTAAATGTAGGTGTTGGTCAACCTGCAGGTAGTTATCAAGGTTCATTTGAAGTAACTGTGACTTTTGATTAGACTTTATTAATTTATAAATTAAATCATATTAGGGGAGTATTTCCTCCCCTTTTGATTTAATTGTTAAAAATAGTTAATTTAAAAATTATCTTAAATATAAATAATAATTGCAGCGAAATATAAAAGGAAGAAGGTGTGGGAAATGAAGATCAAAAATAATATAATTAAATTAATAATTGGGATTACTGCTTTATTATTGATTATTAATATCTTTATTCCCTTTACAACATCTGCAAAAGTAATGGTTTTCCCTACACGAGTAACTTTTGAAAATGGTGTTAATTATGCTACTATAAGACTAATTAATACAGAAGACGAAACAATCACTTATAGAATAGTTTTTATTCAAAGTAAGATGTATGAAAATGGGAAAATTGAAAGAATTGATAAACCATCTGATAAAGAGCAGAGGCTTACAGCCATGATGGCACAAGATTTAATAAGGTATTCTCCAAGACAGGTTACACTCCCTCCTAATGAAGAACAGTTAGTGCGTTTACAGTTAAGTAAACCAGCAGACTTAAAAGAAGGGGAGTATCGTTCGCGTTTGCTTTTTCAAGAAATTCCTCAGATAAGCGATTCCCAAGAGGCTTCACCTGAAGCACGAGAAGGTTTTTCGATCCAACTACAGGTAATATATGGAGTATCAATTCCAGTGATAGTAAGACATGGTGAAACCAAGGTAGACGTGGAATTAACTGATTTTGATCTTGAAATTAGCGAAGAAGATGGAATACCAATTGAAATGTCCTTTGAAATAAAAAGGAGTGGAAATCAATCAGTTTATGGAGATATAGAAGTTAAATATATATCTGAAGACGGTATAGAAAGAATTATTGGCCGTTTAAGAAGAGTTGGAGTTTATACTGAAATAAATTCTCGTGAGATAACATTAAATTTAACAAATACTGAAAATATAAATTTGGAAACCGGAAAAATAATGGTTGTATATAAGCAACCACCCGAGCAGGGAAATGAAATCTTAGCCTCGCAAGAAATATAAATTTTAGTAGTCTCTTATACGGGAGGTGTTCTAATAGATGAAAAACAGGAATATTTTAACTATAATATTAATGATTATAATGATTTTTACTTTAAATAGTAGTTCACAGGCTCAGGAAAATGATACTATTTTAAGATCGGAGAACCTACTTTTTTTAGAAGTGAATCTATCTGGTATGAAATTATCAGATGAATTTTTACCTTCTTTTATAACTGAAGATTTAGTGTTAGTACCTATTGGACAGTTAACAAACTACTTGGAGTTACCATTTAAAGTAAACTTAGAACAGAGAACTGTTGAAGGTTTTATATATAATGAAAATGAAAGTTATATATTAGATGTACAGAAGGGAATAGCAAGAGCTAATGACTTAGAAATATCTATAAATAAAGATCAAATTGAAGTAGATAGCGATGATATCTATTTAGATATTCAATTAATATCAGAGTGGCTTCCCATGCAAGTAAATATCAATCTATATAGTGCAATATTAAATGTAACATCTGAAAGACCATTACCACTTGAATCAAAATTAGAAAGAAGATATCGTTGGGAAAAATTAGCTAATGCAAAGGTGTCCCAAAAAGCTGAATATCCTTTAAAGGAAAACCCCTATAAATTTTTCAGTGGACCCTTTATTGATCATAGATTTAATTTTACTTTTAATGAAGAATCAGAACCAACAGCTAGGCATAGTACTAGGCTATCAGGAGATTTTCTTTACATGTCAGGCAGACTATTTGTTTCAGGACCCTTTGATGACCCATTATCAGAAGTTACTGGGAGATTGGGAAGACGATCACCTGAAGCTAATTTATTAGGTCCTTTAAATGCGCATGAAGTGTGGCTGGGAGAAGTCACTCAACCAATTGTTCCTGATATTTCTTCCTGGGAGTTAGTAAAGGGACTATATATCAGTAGCTATCCTTATTTAAGACCAAATAGATTTTATTCTCATACATTTGAGGGTAAATTACCTGAAAATTGGGAAGTTGAGTTATATGATAATGGAACATTATTAGATTTTCAAAGATCAAATGAAGAGGGAAGATATATTTTTGAAGATGTTCCATTAGATTATGGAAGGAATAAATTCACTCTTGTCTTTTATGATGAATATGGTCAAAAATATGAAGAGACTAAATTATTTAGAATAGATTCTTCATTAATTCCACCGGAAAAAAATTATTACCGAATAGATATTGGGCAAACTGATGAGGATAAGTTAAGAAGTATTCTAAGATATAGTCGAGGAATAAATGAAAATTTATCTTTAATAACAAATTATGTAAGCTTACCTAGCAATGGCAAAACAAATGATTATACTAATATTGGAGTTAGAGGTAATTCTAATGGTAACTATTGGGAAGGAACCTATCTACAAGAGATTGATGGTGGAAGGGGAGGAAAAATAGGTTTTTATACTTCCATGGGTAAAACAAATTTTGCAATAAATCATGCTGTTTTTGCTGATTACAGTAGTGAAGAAGTTTCAGAAGACTTAAAAAGTAGATCAAATATTGATTTAAGACGCACCTTTAATTTAGGTGAAGTTGCAAATCTTGGAACTAGATTAGAGTTAACTCGTAATGTTTATGATAATAATGATATTACCACAGAATTATATAATCACCTATCTACCTACTACAAAGGATATTCTTTTAGAAACACAATAAATGTTGAATTTAATAATGATGGTAATGAGGGTAGCGGTGATTTTTGGATCTATAAATATATAGGTAACTATTGGTTAAGAGGGGAATTGGGATATGAAATTCCCTCTTTAAAAACTGAAAATATAGCTGCAGAGATTAATGGACGGATTGATGATATTCATAGTTATAGTTTTAGAATAAATAGAGATCTTGAGAAAGAACAAACAACTTATATTGCTGGTGTTAATCGAAATGCAGATTATACACAAATTGGTTTAAAAGGAAGTTATACTGGTCAAAAAGATTGGGAAATAAACTTGGGTATATCGACTAGTTATGGTAGATCGGATAGAACTAATCAATTTAAACCAGGTACATCAACCCGCTATGGAGCTGTTTCAGTAAGAACTTATTTAGATCTTGGAGATAAACAAGAACCTCTAGAAGGAGTAGGTTATCTTATAAATAACAGAAGCTATGATGAAAGAACTAATAAAGAAGGTATTGCTTTCATTCCCAATTTAAGAGTTGACCGAAGAGTTGATATAGCTATTAATAGAGAAACACTTTCTAATCCTTTTATGGTAGTGAATCCAGAAGGTGTGAGTTTTATTCCTAGACCTGGTCAAACCTTTGAAGTCAGTCTACCCGTTGTAATGACAAGTGAGATTGGTGGACACGTATATCTACAAACTAATAGTGGTATAAGAGTATTAAAAGGGGTAGAAGTGCAGTTAATTGATGAAAATAACAACATTGTTAAAGATACAAGTACAGCCTTTGACGGATATTTTTATTTAAGTGAAATTATTCCAGGGGATTATATGTTAAAAGTATCTGAAGAGTCAATTAAACAATTAGGCATAAAACAACCTGAAGTTAAAAATATTACTCTACCACCTACAGGTGGTTATTATGATGGATTTGATTTTAATATAAAGACTAAGTGATATTCAAATTATTAATTAATTTAAGTTTTGAAAGGGGGCGGCATAGATGATAAATAAAAAAATATTTAATCCTATTTTCAAAATGTTATTAATTTCAATAGTGGTACTTTTTATGGTACTTATTCTTATACCTAAAGAGGTATCAGCAGCTGATATTTATATTGAAGATTTTAAATACAAAATTGAAGCTGTAGATAATGGATTTATATTGACTGATATGGAAGTTTGGATATCAAATAATACAACAGATGACCGTAATATATATGAGATTAAATTAACCTGTGATAATGGAAATTATAAATTATTTCCACTTGAATATATTTTAGATGAAAAAGTGCCCAGTGAAGGAAGAGTTGCTGTAGCAGTTCCTTTAAATGATACCTGGGAGATTACTTTTCCCTGTGAAGAGGTGACAGTATCAGTAACTCAAACTGACGCTAATTCAGTTAATGACGCAACTTTTACTATAGATCCATCAAGCTATTACTCGATTAATAAAGTAAATAATCTTAGTTTTGGTGCTTTTGCTGCTGATTATGATCAATCTATGGTTATAACCTTGTGGCCTGATGGTACCATAAATGTGCCAACTTTTCATCTTGGTAATCAACAAGCAGCTAAATTTATAGTTAGTGGCCTACCTAGTATTACATTTGATGTAGATTTACCAATTACACCGATTGAAATATATAAAATGGATAATAATAGTGAATCTATGATAGTAGATGCTTTCACCACAAATTTAAATGGAGACACAGGGACTATCGAATCTGATTATACTACTAGTTTTAATGTAGGTGCAGATCTATCTGTTTCAACTGATCAGCCGGCTGGAATTTATACAGGTGCTTTTGAAGTGATTGTTAACTACAATTAGATAATAGTAATTTATTAGCTAGTTTTAGAAGTTTTTGTAAAAGCTAGCTAATTTGTTTGTATTAAATCTCATAATCTCAAAAAAATAAAAAATAAATGTTAAATTGGAGATAATTAAGCTTGACAAATACTATAAAGTTCTGATAGAATATTAATATACACAAATTAAATAATTATTACTCTGACAGAGAAGGGCTACTTCTTTCGAAAGAAAGGAGGCGCAAAGCTATGAACCTAAAGTAAATTACTAAGGTTGTCAAGCTACCTAAGTAGGGTAAATTTTCCTTACCTGTCGTCTTATCTAGACAACAGGTTTTTTATTTTTGATCGCTCTTCTTAAAAGGGTAAACTCATCGTGAGATGGGGACACAAAGTCAAGGGTCTTTAAAGATAGCCTGACTACAAGAGGAGGAAAAAATAATGAATTTTAAAATGAGTGTATTACTTATTACAGCTTTTTTGTTGATAAGTCTAGGAGGACAGGTTGTTGTGGCAGGCAGTGGTAATTCAGCAGAAGCTAATATATCCGTAACTGTGATTGAATTAACTCAAAATTTATACTATGATTCCACTATAGTTTTTGAACCTAATGAGGCTGAATGGACTAATGAAGATGGGAAATTTGGTAAAGTTATTGAAGATGCTGGTAATTTACAAATAGATACTAATATACCTTGGAAATTATATGCAAATGCATCAGTTAGTGAAAATGTAAAAGTATTTTTAAGAATTAGTAATGATGGTGAAAGAGAGTGGACTCCAGTTAGTAATGAGCCAATTTTAAGTAGTAGAGCACCAGGTAAATTCAATTTTACTTGGGATATAATGGTAGTGGCTGATAGCTTTGCTGAATTAGAGAGTTTTAAAATTAATTTTGAATTAAATAATAATTAATTTTTATAATAAAAATAAATATAGGATTAATGACCTTACTGATTTTCAATAATCTGTTGGGTCTATTTTTTTTGATAAGCTAATATCTAAGTACTATTATTAAAGTTTGGGTAGTTACATATTATAAAAATAGAATGTAGTTGCCCCGAAAATTTAATTATTAGAGAGTATTTATTTTAAAAGTATGAACAATTGATAGAAAAAGAACTAAAAGATATTACATAATTTTTATAAGTTAAAAAAATCCATTTTCTAAAAAACTCTAAAATTATTGTTAGCTTAGTAATTTTGTTTTGAATTAAAGGCAATAATTAAGTTACTCTGTAATAAATTTCTTTTGTTTATAATTAATGTTTTGACAATTACAGATAATTGTGCTAGATTTAAATTGAGGAAGTTACCATTCCTGACATATTTATTTCCCACAATTAATAAAATTTTTGTAATTATATGTAAAAGAAACATTAAAAGAATTAAAAGATTGAATTACAATTAAAATATTTATTGGTTAGTTATAGAAGTTGGGCACTAGAAAACCTGACGGGCTTGCCCTGAGGAGCGTCAAAATGATAAGGATCACAGGTATTGATGTAATAAAAAATGTAATCTGCTTCCTTTACTAAAATATTTTTAATAGGAAGGAGATATGGGGTGTTATGGAAAGAAAAGTTGATGTAGAAGTTGAATATTCAGATTGGAAAGAATTTAAAAAATATAGCAGATTACAGGGTTCGAATACTGACCATGAACTATGCAAATTTATAAAATTATACAATGTTTACTCTGCAAAACATAAGAAGGATTTTGATAATAAGGTATTTGAAATTCTTGATAAAAATATATCTATTTAAAAAAATATTTTTAAGGAATAAGCCCTTTTTATGGGGCTTATTTTTT
>CAYSHP010000025.1:0-31586 GCA_964430875.1 uncultured Halanaerobiales bacterium | reverse complement strand
TGCTTATGGAAAATACTGTTAAGGCCAGAAAGTACCATGGAGTATAATATAGACAATATCTATTCGGTCTCCCAGATAAGTAGTTATCTGGAAGCATTATTTAATACTGATAAAGTACTGCAAGATCTCTGGGTTAAAGGAGAAGTATCTAACTTCTATCAGGCTAACTCAGGTCATATGTACTTTACCATTAAAGATGAAGATGCACAGCTTAAAACCGTAATGTTTCGCTATAAAAGTAAAAATATAAATTTTGAATTAGAAGACGGAATGGAAATTGCCGTCCACGGCTATATTAATGTATATAAGGTAAGAGGTGAATACCAACTATATGCTGATAAGATTGTACCTGAAGGTAAAGGAACACTTTATGAAGCTTTTGAAAAATTAAAAAAGCAGTTAAAAGAAGAAGGCTTATTTAAAGAAGAACATAAAAGTTCAATTCCTACCATACCTAAAAAGATTGGGATTGTAACTTCTCCCACCGGTGCAGCTATCAGAGACATGTTATCGGTAGTAGATAGAAGGTTTAAAAATGTATCTATTTTAATTGTACCTTCTTTGGTTCAGGGAGATAAAGCTGCTGATCAGCTTGTAGAAGGTATTAATTACTTAAACAGCCGTGATGATATTGATTTAATAATTGTCAGTAGAGGCGGAGGTTCTATTGAGGACCTCTGGCCTTTTAATGAAGAAAAGGTAGCAAGAGCTATTTTTTCTTCTAATATACCGGTTATCAGTGGAGTCGGTCATGAGACCGACTTTACCATTGCCGACTTTGTGGCAGATTTAAGAGCCCCCACACCTTCGGCAGCGGCTGAACTGGCTATTGGTAACCGTGAAGAGATTGAAAACCATTTAGATAATTTAACAAGGCGGCTATTGCATAACCAAAAGGCAAGGTTAAAAAGTGCCAAAGATAGCTTGAATTCAATTGCAAACCGCCGCATATTTAAAAAGCCTGAAGAACTATTTATCAATAAAATGCAGCGCTTAGATGAACTAAGCCGAGAATTAAAGTGGAATATGGAAAAGAAATTAAGCAAGAGTAAAGAAAGATTTATAATCTTAAATAGTAAGATGGATACCTTATCTCCTTTAAAGACTATAAAAAGGGGTTATAGTATTACCTATGATCAGGAGGATAATCCGGTCACAGATATTAAGCAAGTAAAAAAAGGTGATAAGGTAAAAACAACTATTATAAACGGCAGCTTTTTAAGCTCCGTTGAACAAATAGAAAAAGATGGTGGTTTAGATGAGTGATAATAAAGATTTAACCTTTGAAAAAGCAATGGAAGAATTAGAAGAGATTGTACAACAATTAGAGGAAGGCGGCTTACCTCTAGAAGCTTCTTTAGATAAATTCAGCCGTGGTATTGAACTAATTAAATATTGTAATGATAAGTTAAGTGAAACTGAAAAGAAAATAGAAGTATTGATCAAAGAAGATGAAGAAATTAAAGATATAGTTCCTTTTGAAGAGGAATTCGGAGAGTGAAATACTACTAGAAGATGGAGGTTGGCAAAATGGAATTGATTAAATCTCTTGAAAAAGACCGCAGTAATTTAATAAAAGCCATTCAAATGGTACAAAGAGAAAGAGGCTATGTATCTGATCAGGCTATCAAAGATATATCTAAATATTTTGATATTCCAACCGTGGAAGTAGAAGGAGTCTTATCCTTTTATGCTCAGTTTAAAAGAACTGCACCGGGGGAATATGAGATAGCTGTCTGTGATGGTACCGCCTGCCATATCAAAGGTTCTTCCCGCGTAAAGGGCTGGTTAGAAGAAGAACTACAAATTGAAGATGGCGAAACTACTGAGGATGGTCTTTTTTCAATGGAAACTGTAGCCTGTTTAGGCTGTTGTTCTTTAGCACCAGTTGTTAGTATAAATGGTAAAGTATATGGAAAACTTGATCGCAAAAAATTACTTAAAATAATCGATGATTACAGGAATCGAGGTGAAAATTAAATGATTGAACGTATTAAAGTCGGAATGGCCAGTTGTGGAATAGCAGCCGGTGCAGATGAAGTTAAAGATTTTTTGGATGAAAAGTTAAAAGATAAAGATATTGAAATAACAGAAGTAGGCTGTATTGGGCACTGTTATGCTGAACCTCTTGTTGAGGTTGAAACAGACAGCGGTTCCGTCTTTTTTGAAAATGTTGAACCTACTGAAGAAGATCTTGCCAAATTATTAGAACTTGATGAAGAGTCAACTATGTCCTTTCGTGATGAAAGAACCGGGCGTGAACACCTTAAAGTTACGAAATTAGCCGGTAGAATTGATCCGGTTTCTTTAGATGAATACATAGAACATGGTGGCTATGAAAGCTTAAAAAAAGCAGCTGAAATGCAGCCTGAAGAGATTGTTGAGGAAGTAAAAACCTCTGGTCTTAGAGGCCGGGGAGGCGGTGGTTTTCCCACTGGTTTAAAATGGAGTTTTTTAGCCGGCAAAGAAGCTGAGAAGAAAATATTAATCTGTAATGCTGATGAAGGAGATCCGGGTGCCTTTATGGATCGTTCTATGATGGAGTCGGTGCCTCATCAGGTTTTAGAAGGGATGTTAATTGCAGCTTTAGCAACAGGGGCTACTGAGCTTTTTATCTATGCTAGAGCTGAGTATCCACTGGCTGTTAAAAATATAAATATAGCTATTGAGCAAGTTTATGAAAATAAACTGAATGTATTTGATGGTAAAACTATAGATATTACGGTTAAAGAAGGGGCAGGCGCCTTTGTTTGTGGTGAAGAAACTGCTATGATTCATTCCCTGGAAGGGGGCAGAGGTAATCCTAGATATAGGCCTCCATATCCAACTGATGAAGGGTATAAAGGTTATCCTACTTTAATAAATAATGTAGAGACCTTCTCTAATGTACCATCTGTGATTGGTGAAGGTGGTAAGAAGTATGCTGAATTAGGTACTGAAAACTCAAAAGGTACAAAACTATTTGCTTTAGCGGGTGACTTAGAGTACGCCGGCTTAGTAGAAGTTCCAATGGGACTAACTATTGGAGAAGTAGTTTATGATATTGGGGGAGCCAAACGTGGTGAAGTTAAAGCTGTTCAGATTGGTGGTCCTTCCGGTGGATGTATACCAGCCGAACACTTTGATGTACCTATCGATTATGATTCTTTAGAATCATTAGGTGCAATTATGGGTTCAGGTGGTTTAATTGTGATTGGTTCTGACCGCTGTATGGTGGAAACTGCCCGTTACTTTTTAGAATTTACAACCAAAGAATCTTGTGGCAAATGTACTTTCTGCCGGATAGGTACTAAAAGAATGCTAGAAACATTAGAAAGAATTACTTCTGGAGAAGGTACTCAAGAAGATATTGATTTCTTAGAAGACTTAGGTCCAAAAGTTATCGACGCTTCTTTATGTGGTTTAGGGCAAACTGCACCTAATCCTGTGCTTTCTACTTTAAGGTACTTTAAAGATGAATATTTAGCACATGTAGAGGACAAACACTGTCCTGCTTTACAGTGCAATGATTTAGTAGATATATATCTTGATCAAGATACCTGTATCGAATGTGGACAATGTATTAGAAACTGTCCGGTCGATGCTATATCGGATGACTTCGTAGTTGATAATGAGGTTTGTACAAGATGTAATACTTGTATTGAAGTCTGTCCGGTCGATGCGATAAGTCGTGTAAAGAGGGGTGAAAGTAATGGCTAATATAAATTTAAAAATAGACGGACAAGAAATACAAGCAAAACAAGGGCAAACTATATTAGAAGTAGCTGAAGAAAATGGTATCGAGATACCAACCCTCTGTTACCATGAACAGCTTTCCAAAACAACTTCCTGTTATTTATGTATGGTTAAAGATAAAAATTCTGGTAACTTTATTCCTAGCTGTTCTTCCGAAATTGCAGACGGTATGGAGTTAGAGGCCTCCAGTGATGAAATATTTGAAATGAGACAAACTGCTTTAAACTTACTTTTATCTGAACACTCCGGGGACTGTGAAGCACCCTGTTCAATGGCCTGTCCAGCCGGTCTTCAGATTGAAGAGTATCTAAGAGCAGCTCGTAAAGGCGATTTTTTAGAGACCCTTAAAATTATTAAAGATAAACTGCCTTTACCAATGTCAATTGGGCGGGTTTGTCCTAGATTTTGTGAAGAAGACTGCCGTAGAAATGTAATCGATGATGATGCGGTTAATATAAATGATGTGAAAAGATTTGCGGCTGATATGCATTATGAAGATTATTTAGAAGAACTTCCAGAATTAACCGATAAAAAAGTAGCAATAGTTGGAGCCGGTCCAGCCGGTTATACAGTTGCCTATTATCTAAGATTAAAGGGTATCAAAACCGATCTTTATGATAAGATGCCTAAACCTGGTGGTATGCTGCGTTATGGTATACCAGAATATAGACTACCGAAAGATATTTTAGATACTGAATTAGCCCATTTTGATAAAATGGGAGGTATTAACGTACATTGTAATCAAGAATTAGGCAAAGACATCCAATTAGAAAACCTCAAAGAAGAATATGATGCTGTTGCTTTAACGATTGGAAGCTGGACTTCCCGTTCTATGAGAACTGAAGGGGAAGAACTAGCCGAAGGTGGCATTGATTACTTAGAAGATATTGCTTTAAATGATTGGCAGCGAGAAGACCCTGGTGAAACAATTATAATTGGTGGCGGTAATACAGCTATGGACTGTGCCAGAAGTACGGTCCGCTTAACCGAAAATCCGGTACATGTATTTTACCGGAGAACCGCAAAACAGATGCCGGCCGAAGAACTTGAATTAAAAGAGGCTCAAGAAGAACAGGTTAACTTTAAATTCTTAACACAACCTATTAAATTAAGAGAAGAAAATGGCAAGAAGATTTTAACCTGTATTAAGATGGAGTTAGGTGAAAAAGATGCTTCAGGGCGTCGTAAACCTATTCCGATAGACGACAGTGAATTTGAAGTTGAGGCTGATACTGTAATTGCGGCTATTGGTCAAAGTACTGCTGCACCTGAGTCAGTTCCCACTAACCGTTGGGGCGATGTGGATGCTCAAGATGATAATTACCATGTTGAGGATAATATATTCTCAGCTGGGGACTGTGTAACCGGTCCTGCTACCGTGGTAGAGGCCATTGGAGCCGGACGCCAGACTGCCGATAGTATCGAAGCTTTCTTAAATGGTGAAGATTATGAACGAGACTATAATATAAACGTATCAAGAGGCCACTGGCAGGACTTAAGCAAAGAAGAGCTGGTCTTAGTTAAAGAACCGGTAGAAAAAGATAGGGCCACACTTGAGTATATTTCTGAAGAAAAGAGAGTAAGTACCTTTGCGGAAACCAATAAAACATTAACCGAAGAAGAAGTTAAAAAAGAAGCGGAAAGATGTATTGAGTGTAGTTGTTCATATAAAGAGGACTGTCAGCTTAAGGATTATTCAGAAGAATATAAAGCTCATCCTGAAGCAATGGTCGGGGAAAAGATCCGTTTTGACTATGATATGAGACATCCTGAGATTATTAGAGATCCTGGTAAATGTATTAAATGTGAGGCCTGTATCAAAGTATGTAAAGAAGTAGTTAATGAATACCTCTTAGAATTTAAAGAAAGAGGTTATTATACTAAAGTAGGTACTGAATTTAATAAACCTCTACCTGTTGATTGTACTGAATGTGGAGAATGTATTGATATTTGCCCAGTTGGCGCATTGGACTGGAAAAATAAAAAAAGATAGATTAAAAATATTAAGAGAGCAAGGGTATTTTTTGCCCTTCTCTCTTTTTAAAGCTAAAAAAAGGTGGTTTTAATGAAGGAATTAAATGAAATAATAAAAACAGAAAAAGAAAAGATTGATAAAAAGATTACTAAAAAAATAGATGAAATTCGTAAAGATTCTGATGCTTCTTTAAATACATTGATTGACTCTATGGAATATTCACTTAAAGCAGGTGGGAAAAGAATCAGGCCGATCCTAACGGTAAAAGTAACTGAAATGTTAAAGGGTGAACTAAAGACAGCCTATGATTTGGGGATTGCTTTAGAATTTATTCATACCTATTCTTTAATACATGATGATCTACCGGCTATGGATAATGATGATTATCGCCGCGGTCAGCTAAGCAACCATAAGGTTTTTGGAGATGGGATGGCTATTTTAGCAGGAGATGCATTATTAACGTTGGCTTTTGAAAAGTTATCAGAACTAAACCTATCAGCAGACAATAAAGTTAAAGTAATTAATTTAGCTTCCAAAATGGCAGGCTATAAAGGAATGGTCGGTGGACAGTCTCTTGATCTTAAATTTGAAGATGTACAAGTTGACTTTGATACCTTAAATAAGACTCATCATCTTAAAACAGCAGCCCTCTTTAAAGCTGCTATCCTGGGAGGAGCCTACTGTGCAGATCCAGCTAAAGAGGAAGTTAAAGCCTTAAGTAGTTATGCCACAAAATTAGGCTTACTTTTCCAAATTACAGATGATATTTTAGATAAAACAGGTAACTTAGAAACTTTAGGAAAAGAAGTGGGTAGTGATGAAAAATCTAATAAAAGTACGTACGTTACATTGTTAGGTATAGATGATGCGCAAGAAAAGGCAAAAGAAACAGCAGAGGCGGCTAAAGAGGAATTAGAGATATTTGAAAACAATCAATTTTTGACTAAACTTATCGATTTTATCTTATTTAGGGAGAGTTAAATTGCAGGTATACCTTAGTTATGTTATAATTATTATGCTTTTCAAATTTATATACTGCTATTTCTGTAAACTAAATGATAATTATAATATAATTTTAAGTATTGTAGGGGGAAGTAGAAATGAGTAAATTGCTTGATCAAGTATCAAGTCCAGAAGATTTAAAGGACTTTTCTTATGATCAGTTAAATACATTATCAGAAGAAATTAGAAACTTTCTTTTAGAAACAATTTCGGAGACAGGCGGCCATTTAGCGTCAAATTTAGGTGTAGTAGAACTGACTGTGGCTTTACATTACCATTTAAAAAGTCCTATAGATAAGATTGTCTGGGATGTGGGTCATCAAAGTTATACACATAAGATATTAACCGGTCGTAAAGATCAGATGCATACTATAAGACAAAAAGGCGGTTTAAGCGGCTATCTAAAGACTAGTGAGAGTGAACACGATATTATAGAAGCCGGACATACTTCGACTTCAATATCTTCAGCTTTAGGATTAGCTTTAGCCCGTAATAAGTTTAACAGTACAGAACGGATCTATTCTGTAATTGGAGATGGAGCTTTAACAGCTGGTATGGCCTTAGAAGCTTTAAATAATGCTGGTCATCTTGGTGAAGATATGAATGTTATCTTAAATGATAACAATATGTCAATTTCACCAAATGTGGGTGCTCTCTCTAATTATCTAACAAAAGTGAGAACTGATCCTGTTTTAAGTAAACTTAAAGATGATATAGAATTTATTATTGAAAAAATACCCAAAATCGGAGGCGGGGTTTCTAAATCCGTAGATAGAGTTAAAAAAGGTTTAAAGTATGTATTTATTACCGGTATCTTATTTGAAGAGTTAGGTTTTACCTATTTAGGACCTATTGATGGTCATAATGTTGAAGAATTATTGCGTAACTTTAAAAAAGCTGATGATATTAAAGGGCCAGTTTTAATTCATATAAATACCACAAAAGGTAAAGGATATAACTTAGCTGAAGAAAAGCCAAGCGAATACCACGGTGTTTCTCCTTTTGATATTACTAATGGAGAAGCCAAAAGCTGTAAAACATATAAGACTTACAGTCAAGTATTTGGACATACGGCTGTTAAAATAAGAGAAAAACTAGGTAATAAGGTGGTTGGTATTACGGCTGCAATGGCCTCAGGAACTGGACTAGATATTTTTAAAGAAGAGTATCCAGACGAGTTCTATGATGTCGGTATTGCTGAACAGCATGCAGTTACACTTTCAGCCGGAATGGCGAGAGGTGGTTTAAGACCCTTAGTATCTATTTATTCTACCTTTATGCAGAGAGCTTATGATCAAATAATAGAAGATGTTGCTTTGCAAAACTTACCGGTTTCACTCTTTTTAGACCGGGCCGGACTGGTAGGAGATGATGGTGAGACTCACCATGGTGCTTTTGATCTCAGCTATATGAGAATGATTCCAAATATGGTCGTTATGGCACCACGTGATGAAAATATGTTACAACATATGATTTGGACTTCTGTTAAACATGAAGGTCCAACTTCAGTTCGTTATCCGCGTGGAGAAGGTTATGGAGTATGTCTTGATGATGATCTAAAGCAACTAGAAATAGGAACAGCCGAAAGTATGACGGATCCCGGAGATATTTTAATCTTAGCGGTTGGTTCAATGGTTTATCCGTCTTTAGAGGCTGTCAAGGATTTAAAGACCATGGGTATTAATGCCGAAGTTATTGATATGAGATTTATAAAACCACTTGATAAAAAAATGTTAAGAAAAAAACTAATTAACTACAACAAAGTAATTACGGTAGAAGAAAATACTTTAAATGGTGGTTTTGGCAGTGCTGTACTAGAGTTTATTGAAAATGAAAATATAAAACCGCTATCTGTAAAAAGAATGGGACTTCCAGATAAATTTGTAACTCATGGAACCCAAAGTGAATTAAGAGCAATGCATAACTTAAATGTAGAAGGGATTGCTAAAACAACTGCAGATTTCTTTAAAGGTAATCTGGAGGGAGAGGTATGGCATCCAAAGAACGCATAGATGTTCTTTTAACTAAAAAAGAATTATTTCCTTCCCGCAATAAGGCCCAACGGGCTATTATGGCGGGAGAAATTTTTGTCAATAATAGATTGGTTGATAAACCAGGTACAAAAGTAGCAGTTGATGCTAAGATAGAAGTTAAGGGAGATACACTTCCTTATGTTAGTAGGGGTGGATTAAAGTTAGAAAAAGCCTTAGAAATATTTACGGTAAATCCAAAAGGGAAAGTTGCTATTGATATTGGTGCTTCTACAGGTGGTTTTACAGACTGCCTGCTGCAAAAAAAAGCTAAAAGAGTATATACTGTTGATGTTGGATACGGACAGTTAGCCTGGAAGTTAAGACAGGATGAGCGAGTAAAAGTAATTGAAAGAACTAATTTCCGCTATATTGAAAAAGAGCAACTACCGGTAAAAGTTCCATTAATTGTTACAGACGTATCCTTTATTTCTTTAAGACTTATTATTCCAAAAGCCTTAGAATTTCTAGAAGTAAAGGGTGACATTATTGCCCTGATCAAACCTCAATTTGAAGCAGGTAAAGATAAAGTTGGCAAAAAAGGAATTGTTAGAGATAAAAAGATACATCAAGAGGTAATTACAAAATTAAGCCAATTTTTTGATACCCATGACTTGATATTAAAAGGACTTGACTTTTCTCCAATTACTGGTGCATCCAGTAAAAATATAGAGTATTTGATACATCTTAAAAAATCAACAGATTATGAAAATGACCTCTTTAAATGGGGTAAAAAGATTGAAGATGTAATTAAGAGAGCTCATAAAGAACTCTAATAAAGGAGATGAATAATATCAAAACCATCGGCCTTGTTTTAAATACAGAAAAAGATAATTCATTAGAAGTATCCAAAAAATTAATTAAACTAATTAAAGAAAAAGATTTAGACTACCTTTTAGAAAAAGAAGGTGCTAAAGAGTTAGAATTAAACCATAAAAGAGCAAGTTTTGACACTTTACGCAAAGAAGCTGATTTGATTATAGTTTTTGGAGGAGATGGCACCTTTTTACATACTTCTTTGAATTTTATTGGAACCGGTATTCCTTTAATGGGTATTAATTTAGGGAGAATCGGTTTTCTTACTGAGATTGAAACCAATGAATTAGATGAAGCCTTAGATCATATCAGTGCTAATAATTTCCGAATTGAAAACCGAAATACACTGGAAGTATGTATAAAAAGAGAAGGGAAAAATATTCAAAAAAAATATGCTGTCAATGATGTAGTCATAAATAGAGCAGCAGATGGTGAGATGTTAAAGGTTGATATGCATATAAATAAAGAGTTTGTAAATTCTTACCGGGGAGATGGCATTATTGTGTCCACACCAACAGGTTCTACAGCCTATTCTTTTTCGGCTGGTGGTCCGATAATCAATCCCCAGGTAAAGGCCCTTTTGATAACACCACTATGTCCACATGCTGTTCATGTAAAACCAATGGTTATCTCTGATGAGGAGATAATTGAGATTGATGTGGAAGGTCAAAAGGACAAAGTATTTTTAACTACGGATGGAAGAGATTCTGTCAAGTTAAAATTAGATGATATTGTAAGGATAAAGTCTTCAAAACAGGAAATTTCACTTATTAAATTTCCTGATAGAACTTTCTATACAATATTAAGAAATAAGATGAGAGTAGGATTAGTTTAGGGGGGGATAATCGATGAAAAACAAAAGACAACTCAAAATCTTAAATTTGATTAAAAATGAGGTAATTAGTACTCAGGAAGAATTAGTTCAAAGGTTGCAAGAAGAAGGTATTAAAGTTACTCAGGCTACAATATCAAGAGATATTAAAAAGTTAGGCTTAATTAAAATTCCGGATGAAGATGGCAGCTATAAGTATGCACTTGCTAACCAAAAATCAAGTGCTGAAAACAAATACTGGTTAAAAAAGATGTTCAATAACCTTGTAGCTGATATTGATTACAGTGATAATGTAATACTTTTAAAAACTGTAAAAGGTACAGCTGGTGGCCTAGGAGAAGCCTTAGACAATGCCAATTGGCAGCATATTATTGGTAGTGTCGCGGGTGATGATACCCTTCTTTTAATTGTTAAACCTTCCAATAAGACGGAAGAAGTCTTTGAAGACTTAAAAAAATTAATGGTTTAATAACAGGAGGCCTTTAATGTTATCTGAACTGAATATTAAAAATTTCGCTTTAATAGATGAATTAAATATAGAATTTCAGTCCGGTTTTAGCGTATTAACCGGTGAAACAGGGGCTGGAAAATCAATAATACTTGATGCATTGGATATATTGATGGGAGCAAGAGCCTATAAAGAAGTAATTAGAACTGAGCAAAGTTCTGCTTATATAGAAGCTCTTTTTTATCCCGATAAGAAGGAAGAAATAGATGAAATTTTAAGTGAAAATGGAGTAAGTACAGAAGATGAGATGCTCTTAATTTCTAGAGAGATTAATCAAGATGGACGTAATAAAGGGAGAATTAACGGTCAGTTAGTGACTGTTTCTTTAATTCAGGATATTGCACCCTATTTGGTTGATATCCATGGACAGCATGAACAGCAGAGTCTATTAGATGAAGACACTCATCTTATGATACTTGACCAGTATATTAAAAATGATATAAAAGATCTAAAAAGAGAAGTAGAAGATTATTTCAGTGAGATCAAAAAAGTTAATAATAAGCTGAATAATATTGATATAGATGAACAGAGTAGAGCAAGAAAGATAGATCTTTATCAGTTTCAGATTGATGAAATTAGTAAAGCTAATTTAGAGGTTGGAGAAGATGAAAGCCTTTTTAAAAAGTATAAAAAGCTTTCTAATTTAGAAGAGATATATGCCCTTTGTGGTGAAATCGAAAGTTTTATCAATGCAGAGGACTATAACCAACAAGGTATGATGGATCAAGTCGGGCATTACATGAAGGATTTAGAAGAATATACAGAGTATGATGACAGCCTGGCTGATTTCCATCAGAGTCTAAAAAACATATATTATGAATTACAAGAATTAAGTTTTAGTTTAGATGATTATATTTCTACTGTTGAATTTGATAAAAATGAGTTAAGCAAAATAGAAGAAAGACTTGATTTAATAAATAGGTTAAAAAGAAAGTACGGAGATTCTATACAAGAAATTTTAGATTATAAAAGTGCTTTAGAAGAAAAGTTATCTGAACTAAAAAATCAAGAAAAGATAATCGATGAACTGCAAAATAAATTAAAAAAACTAAAAAAACAGTATGATAAAAAAGCTCAAAAGTTATCTAATATTAGGAAAAAAGAGGCAGAAAAGTTTGAATCAGACCTTAAAAATGAACTTAAAGATCTAGCTATGGAAAAAGCCAGGTTAAAAGTTGACTTTAAGCAAGCAAGTAGATCAGCTGAAGGAATAGATGATGTTAAATTTATGATCTCTACCAATCCGGGCGAGGACCTTAAACCTTTAAGCAAGATCATTTCAGGGGGAGAATTATCCCGTATAATGCTCGGTTTCAAAAATATCATGGCCGATATAGACCGTGTGGAGACAATTGTATTTGATGAGGTTGATAAGGGAATAGGTGGAAAAACCGCTCAAAAATTAGCTGAAAAACTTTATAGAATTTCGAATAAAAGACAGGTTATCTGTGTATCACACTTACCACAGGTAGCCAGTATGGGTGATAATCATTACTATATTAATAAAGTAACAACTAAAGAAAAAAAGACAGTAACTAATATCCAAAAGCTAGATAAAAAAGAGATCATTGAAGAACTTGCAAGAATGCTAGGAGGCGTTAAACTGACCGATACAACTAAAAATCATGCTCGTGAGATGCTTAAGATGGCTGAAGAAAAGCAGCAGAGCATTTAGTTAAAATAACAAAAAAACACCTGCTGCTTTATATATTTTTACAAAACTTATAATATTTTACCAATTATAGAAGGAATTTCTTTTTGTTCATTGTAACTATTATAAGGGAACACAATTCTTTATCCCAATTAAATCTTCTATACCAATAAACTTTAAATTTAATAATTGTTTCTAGGAGGAATTTAATTAATGAATAGTAATAAGAATCTTAAAGAGGTCGTTATAATTGATCAAGACGAGGAATTTTGTAACAAATTCAAAACAGAACTAAATCAATCAGAAAATTTTGTATGTGCTGCAACAGCAAGTGATGGACATGATGGTTTAAAAAAGATCTTTAGGGAAGATCCCGACTATGTTCTTATGGATTTAATACTTCCCTATTTAGATGGGCTGAGTGTTTTAGATGAGTTACGAGAAGAAAATAAAATTGAGGATGTCAATATTATTGTACTATCCTCTTTTTTAAACAAGAAGATGGTTAAAATACTGCAAAAATATGAAATCGATTATTTTATGTCTAAACCAGCCGACTTTACTTGTATTAAAAATCGTATTGAAGATTTACACAGTGATTATACTTTATCAAAGTATGATAGTAAAATATCTGAGCAGATGAAAAGAGAAGATGACATGGCCAATATTAATCTAGAGATTACTGGCTTGTTAGATGAATTTGGAGTACCGGCTAATATAAGAGGTTATCTGTATTTAAGAAATGCTATTTATTTAAGTATAACTAATTTAGAATTAGTAAATTCGATTACCAAGATGCTTTATCCTCAAATAGCTGAAAACTTTTCTACTGCAGCTAGTAGGGTAGAAAGAGCGATTAGACATGCTATTAAAGTGGCTTGGGAAAGAGGGAATAAAGAAAAAATCTCAGAGTACTTTGGATATAGTATTTCTGAAACAATTGGAAGACCTACCAATGCACAGTTTATAGCAAAGGTAGCAGATGATTTCAGATTAAGAAATAATATGATAACAAACTGAATAAATATTCAAGGTTGTATAAAAATTATTGAATATTCTCCTAACATATTATATAATATGAATTGAAAGATAAATTAAATTAAAAATATGGGGGAAGATAAGATGGCATTTAATCTCAAAGGAAGAAGTTTATTATCATTACAGGACTTTACTAAAGAAGAAATAAGCTACTTGTTAACCTTGGCAACGAATTTAAAAGATCAAAAGAGAACTGGCGTAACTGGTAAAACACTGGAAGGTAAAAATATTGCTTTGATTTTCGAGAAACCTTCAACTAGAACAAGATGCTCTTTTTCAGTAGCAGCAAAAGACGAAGGTGGAATGCCCGAATATTTAGGTAAGAATGACATTCAACTTGGTAAAAAGGAAACTGTGGCTGATACAGCCCGTGTACTTGGAAGATATTACGATGGTATAGAATTTAGAGGATTTAAACATGAAACTGTAGAACAGCTAGCAGAATATGCTGGAGTTCCAGTTTGGAATGGCCTAACAGATCAATTCCATCCAACTCAAATATTAGCTGACTTTCTAACTATCGAAGAAAACTTTAAAAGATTAGAAGGGATAAATTTAGTATATGTTGGAGATGGCAGAAATAATATGGCTAATTCATTAATGATGGGTAGTGCCATTATGGGATTAAATTATAGAATTGTTGCACCAAAAGAACTATGGCCTAAACAAGAACTGGTTGACAAAGCTAAAGAATTAGCTAAAGATTCAAAGGCAACTATTGAAATTACTGATGACCCAGTAGAAGGTGTAAGAGATGCAGATGCTATTTATACAGATGTATGGGTTTCAATGGGTGAAGAAGAAAAGTTTGCAGAACGTATTGAAATGCTTAAACCATACCAAGTAAATATGGATATGATTAATAATACTAATAATGAAGATGTAATCTTTTTACACTGTCTACCAGCTTATCATAATACTGATACCGATAACGGACAAAAGATATATGAAGAATATGGGATTAAAGAAATGGAAGTTACAGATGAAGTATTTGAGAGTAAGCATTCTAAGGCATTTGATGAAGCTGAAAATAGAATGCATACTATAAAAGCTGTTATGGTTGCAACCTTGGGGAATCAATAAAAATAATGCAAGTTAAAAGAGTAACAATATTTACAGGAAATTTCGGAAGTGGTAAGACTGAAATTTCTTTAAATTATGCACTGCATCTTAAAGAAAAAAGTAGTAAGGTAGCAGTGATAGACTTAGATACAATTAATCCATATTTTCGCTCCCGAGAAAAAAATGAATTAATGGAAGAACACGGTATTGAAGTGATTTATCCGAAAGAATTAAAGTACGCTGATTTACCGGTAATAACTCCTGATATAAAGCGGCTTTTACAAAATGAAGAATATTATGGTGTAATTGATGTAGGAGGCGAAGAAGACGGAGCTACTGTTTTAGGAAGTATTGCAGACAGTGTTAGAGGTACAGAATTTGAAGTAAACCTGGTAATAAATACAAAAAGACCTTTTACAGAAGATTTAGAGGGTATTATTAAAATGAAAGAAAAAATTGAGTCAGCTTCAAAACTAGATATTGATAATTTAGTCTGTAATATAAACTTAGGAGAAGAAACAACTATTGAAGATGTAAAAAATGATTATCCTATGGTTAAAAAAGCTTCTGATAAGCTAAATCTTCCCATTAAATTCATATCTGTAAGAAAGGACTTAGAGGGGGATTTAGAGAAGTTAGATTATAAGGAAGAAACTTTTGCCATTGAACGCTTCCTTAAAAATCCCTGGGATTAGATTCCTTTTGGAGTGAAAATATGATTCAGAAAAATAAAGAAAAAAGAGTACAAGAACTTAAAAATATAATTAGAAAAAAGAATGTAATTATAAATTCAACACATGATGGTTTAATTTCTGTAGATGATAAAGGCAGGATTGAGCTTTTCAATGATGCCGCCGAAAAGATGTTTGCTTTAGATAGAAAAGAAGTATTAAACAAAAAAGTAGAGGAAGTAATACCAAATACCAGACTGCATCTTGTACTTGAAAATGGTGAGGCAGAACTTAACCAGATTCAAAACACAAACGAGACCACTATCATTACAAATCGAGTCCCGGTAAAAGATAAAGAAGAAAATATTATTGGAGCGGTAGCAGTTTTTAGGGATATTACTGAAGTAAAAAATTTAGCAGAAGAGATTACTAATCTAAGAGAAATAAGAAGTATGTTAGAGGCAATAATTAATTCTACTCAGGATGCAATAAGTGTTGTTGATGAAAATGGAGTGGGAATTTTAATTAATCCAGCCTATACGAGATTAACCGGTTTTACAGAAGAAGATATAATAGGTAAACCAGCCAATGTAGATATCGCTGAAGGACAAAGTATGCACTATAAAGTTTTAGAAACAAAAGAGCCGGTTAAAGGGGTTAGAATGAAAGTTGGCCCTAATAAAAAAGATGTTATTGTAGATGCAGCACCCATTATTGTCGATGATGAGTTAAAAGGTAGTGTAGCAGTTGCTCATGATGTATCTGAGATAAAAAAACTAACTGAAGAACTAAACCAGGCAAAACAGATCATCAGACAAATTAATGCTAAATATTCTTTTCAAGATATTGTCGGTGAATCTGAAAATATGCAGGCAGTAATAAATCAGGCTGAAAAAGCTTCTAAAACACCTATTACAGTCTTATTAAGAGGTGAAAGTGGTACTGGTAAAGAACTGTTTGCACATGCTATTCATAATAATAGTGAACGCAGCCAGCAGAAGTTTGTGAGAGTCAACTGTTCTGCCCTAGCTGATAATATATTAGAAAGTGAACTTTTTGGTTATACCGAAGGTGCCTTTACAGGTGCTAAAAAAGGTGGTAAAAAAGGACTTTTTGAAGAAGCAGACCAAGGCACTATATTCTTAGATGAAATCGGTAAAATCAGTATGAATCTGCAGTCAAAACTCTTAAGAGTAATTCAAGAAAAAGAGATCTTAAGAGTAGGTGGTACCCGTCCAATTGATATTGATGTTAGAATAATTGTAGCAACAAATATAAATTTAGAAAAAGCAATTCAAGATGGAAATTTCAGAGAAGATCTATATTATAGATTAAATGTGTTTCCAATCTTTATACCACCACTGCGAGAACGGAAAGAAGATATTCCGTTTTTAATTCATCATATAATCACAAAGTTTAATCAGGAATATGGTCGTTCTGTTAAGGGGTGTTCTAAGGAAGCAATTAGCTATCTTAAAGAGTATGATTGGCCAGGAAATGTACGAGAATTAGAAAACATTATAGGAAGAGCGATGATAAACTTAGCTTTAAATGAAGATATTATTGAAATAGAACATATACCAGATATTATCGAAGGACCAGAGGAAAAGGATACAATAACAAAATCTAATCAGCAGTATTCACTTAATAATAACACGTTAAAAGACATTATTAACAAAACAGAAAAACAAGTTATCAAAAAAGCCTTAAAAGAAACTAGTGGAAATAGAAAAGAGGCTGCTGAAATCCTTGGAATTGCTGTAAGAAGTCTTTATTATAAAATTAACAAATATGAGATTGAATAACAATTAAATAGAAAGACTGCAAAAACATGCCTGCAAAATACTGCAGGCATGTTTTATTTTGCAGTTGTGAAAATATTAGCAAAAATAAATTAAATTAGATAAATCCTTTATCTATAATAACCAGGGCTGTTTTTAAATGATTCTTTTAATTTTCTAGATGTGGAATGATATATGCATAATATATATAGTGGAAAAATTAATCTTACTTAAAGGGGGAAATATTTTTAATGGAACTATTTAAGGAAATGGAAAAACATGGTCATGAACAGGTTATGTTCTTGCAAGACAATAAAGTAAATCTTAAAGCTGTTATTGCAATTCATAACACTGTATTAGGCCCCAGTCTCGGTGGTTGTAGGATGTGGGATTATGATAAAGAAGAAGATATGATAATTGATGCCCTGCGTCTTTCCAAAGGTATGACTTACAAATCAGGTATTTCTGGTGTAGACTTTGGGGGAGGAAAGACTGTTATCTGGGGAGACCCTAATGAAGACAAGACTGAAGGTTTATTTAGAGCCTTAGGTAAATTTATCAATACTCTCAATGGACGTTATTCTACAGGTACTGATGTTGGAACTACTTATGATGATTTTGTCATCTTAAGAAAAGAAACTCCCTATGTTGGTGCACTTCCTAAAGAATTTGGAGGTAGTGGTGACTCTTCTATAGCAACAGCTTATGGAGTATTTCATGGAATTAAAGCAAGTTGTAAATATAAATATGGTAAAGATGACTGTGACGGACTTAAAGTTGCAGTTCAGGGCTTAGGTAAGGTTGGTTCAAAACTTACTAAACATTTAATTGATGCTGGTTGTGAAGTAGTTGCTACCGATATCAATGAAGATTATATTGAAAAAGGTAGAGAACTTGGAGCTGAAATTGTTGAACCAGAGGAAATTTATGATGTTGATTGTGATATCTTTTCACCAAATGCTCTTGGTTCTGTTATTAATGAAGACACAATTGATAGATTAAAATGCGATATTATTGCTGGTGCAGCTAATAATGTATTAGTAAACCATGATTTTGCTGAAAAACTTCAAAAAAGAGATATCTTATATGCACCTGATTATGTAATTAATGCTGGTGGATTAATTCAGGTTGCTGATGAACTTGGTATTGGTGGATATAATGAAGAAAGAACCATGAAAAAATGTGAAGGAATTTATGATAAACTTCTACAAATCTTTGAAATTGCAGATCAAAAAGGTATTACCACTGTTGAAGCTGCTGATCATATGGTAGAAGAAAGAATCGAGATGATGAAAGCTGTTCATAATATAAGGGGGTAAAAAATGCTTGCAAATATTGAGCAACTAATAAATGAAGCTACGAAAACCGATCCCCTTAAGCTGGCTGTGGTAGCAGCTGCCGATACGGTAGTAATAGATAGTATAGAAAAGGCCACGAAGTTAGGTATTGTTGAGCCAATTTTGATTGGTAATTATGACCAAATTAATAAGATTGTAAAAGATAAGGGACTAAATGAAAAAGTTGAAATAGTGGGAACTAATTCTAAAAAAGAATCTGCTCATAAAGCCATGGAACTAATCAAAGAAGGCAAAGCAGATTATCCTATGAAAGGTCATATTAATACTAGTATAATTTTAAAAGCCTTACTTAATAAAAAGTATGGTCTACGCGGTGAAAATATATTAAGTTTAGTTACTTTAATTTATTTAGAAAAAATAGACCGTTTAGTAATTATGACTGATGGTGGGATGAATATTAGTCCAACTTTAGAAGATAAAGTTGATTTAATTAATAATGCAGGTAGAATGGCACATGCTATTGGGATTAAAGAACCTAAAGCTGCTGTGCTGGCTGCTGTAGAGGCAGTTAATCCTTCTATGGATATTACCATAGAAGCAGCTTCTCTTTCTAAAATGAGTGATAGGGGACAGATTGAGGGGATTAC
Organism: uncultured Halanaerobiales bacterium; assembly: GCA_964430875.1. Taxonomy (GTDB): domain Bacteria; phylum Bacillota; class Halanaerobiia; order Halanaerobiales; family M55B127; genus M55B127. The sequence goes on along the minus strand of CAYSHP010000025.1, from coordinate 12,540 downwards.
TGTTGATGGGCCGCTTGCTTTTGATAATGCAATAAGTAAAGAGGCAGCTGAACATAAAGGTATAGATAGTCCAGTTGCTGGACATGCTGATATATTATTAGTACCTGATATAGAGGCTGGTAATATCTTATATAAATCATTGGTATTTTATGGTGAACAACCTTCGGCTAGTGTTGTAGTTGGGGCTAAAGTACCTCTTGTAATTACTTCTAGGGCTGATCGTGCGGAAACTAAACTAAATTCAATTGCTCTAGGTAAAGTAATGACAGAGGATAAAAATAATATTTAGGGAGGAAGATTTTTAATGGAAGAACTTTTTAAAAGATTAGAATTAGATGATTACGAACAGGTTGTATTTAATTATGATGAGGCTTCCGGTTTAAAGGCTATTATTGCGATTCATGATACTACCTTAGGTCCTGCATTAGGTGGAACCAGAATTTGGGATTATGAAACTGAAGAAGAAGCTTTAAATGACGTATTAAGATTAGCAAAAGGTATGACATATAAGTCAGCAGCAGCTGGTTTAAACTTAGGTGGCGGTAAAGCCGTTATTATTGGTGATCCAAAAGAGATTAAAAGTGAAGAACTTTGGAGAGCTTACGGACGTTTTGTACAAAGCTTAAATGGGCGTTATATTACTGCTGAAGATGTAAATACAAATGTTGATGATATGCATATAGTTGCAGAAGAAACTGATTTTGTGACAGGCTTACCCTCAACCAGTGGAGATCCTTCTCCAGTGACTGCTTTAGGAGTGTTCCACGGTATTAGAGCTTCCGCTGATGAAGTATATGGTACTGATGATCTTAACGGTAAAGTTGTAGCTGTACAGGGTGTAGGACATGTGGGTTATTATTTAGTTAAACATCTTAAAGAAGCTGGCGCTGATGTAATTGTTACTGATATCAAACAAGATAATATTGATAAAGTAGTAGAAGATTTTGGAGTTAAAGTTGTAGAACCTGGTAAGATCTATAGTGTTGATTGTGATATCTTTGCTCCCTGTGCTTTAGGAGCTGTCATTAATGATGATACTATTCCACAGTTAAACTGTGATATTGTAGCAGGAGCAGCTAATAATGTCTTGGAAGAAGAAAGACATGGAGATGAATTAGAAGAAAAAGGTATTGTTTACGCACCTGATTATGTAATTAATGCGGGTGGAGTAATTAATGTCTATGATGAATTAATCGGTTATGATAGAGAACGCGCTCTTAAGAGAGCAAGAAATATTTACAGCAATATTAAAAAGGTGTTTGAAATTAGTAAAAGAGATGATATTCCAACTTATCAAGCTGCAGATATAGTGGCAGAAGAGAGAATTAAAAATATTGGCAAAGTAAGAAGAAACTTTATCCCACGATAGGAGTGGCATAATGGAAATGTTAATCCTTACTATCAATCCTGGTTCTACTACAACGAAACTTGGATTATATAATAGGACTACCGAGATTAAAAAAATAAATATTGATCACGATATTAAAGAATTAAAAAAGTTTGATCAGATCTGTGATCAGCTTGAATTTAGATATAATTATATCCTGGAATTTTTACAAAAAGAGGGTATAGAAATTAAAAATATAGCAGCTATAGTCGGTCGAGGTGGACTTTTAAGACCGATCGATGGCGGTACTTATCGTGTTAATGAAAAGATGAAGAAAGATCTAAAAGAAGCAAAAAGAGGAGAGCACGCTAGCAATCTGGGAGGATTGCTAGCCGATCTTTTAGCTAAAAAAGCAGACTGTCCTGCCTTTATTGTTGACCCAGTAGTAGTTGATGAAATGCAGGAAATAGCAAAAATATCGGGAATACCTGAATTAAGAAGAAAGAGTATATTGCATGCTTTAAATCAAAAAGCAGTTGCTCGAAAGTATGCTGAAATTGTTAAAAAAGACTATGAAAACATTAATTTAATAGTCGCTCACTTAGGAGGAGGCATTTCGGTGGGAGCTCATAAACAAGGGGAAATTATTGATGTTAATAATGCCCTGAGCGGAGATGGACCATTTAGTCCTAATCGCAGTGGAGGAGTACCCAGTTATGATCTATTAGAAATGTGTTTTTCTGGTGATTATGAGAAAGATGAATTAGAAAAGAAATTAATTGGTAAAGGTGGAGTTGTATCTTATTTAGATACCAGTAATATGATAGAAGTTGAAAACAGAATTGATAATGGTGATGAAAAGGCCCAATTAATATTTGAAGCAATGGCGTATCAGGTAGCTAAAGAGATAGGTAGCATGTCTGCTGTTTTAAGTGGAGACTGTGAAGTGATAATCTTAACCGGTGGAATTGCTTATTCAGATCGTTTTGTACATCTGATTGAAAATAGGGTTAGACATTTTGCACCTGTTAAAGTATTTGCAGGTGAGGAAGAATTAGAAGCCCTAGCTGCCGGAGCATATAGAGTACTTTCCGGAATTGAAAAAGCAAAGAACTACTAAGGGGGTGTCTGGATGGAAAAAGAAAAACATAAAAATGTTGAGTTTGATATAGAAAGATGTAAGGGATGTGAGCTTTGTGTAAGTGTTTGTCCCGTTAGCATAATAAGTATGGCAGATGATATAAACAGTCACGGATACCATTATGCTCAAGTTAAAGAAAAAGACAAATGTATAAGTTGTGGTATGTGTGCTACAATGTGTCCGGACGTTGTAATATCAGTATATAAAGAAGAATAAAAAAGGGGGATTAATTAAATATATGGGTGAAAAAACTTTAATGAAGGGGAATGAAGCGATTGCTGAAGCGGCTATAAGAGCCGGCTGCCGCTATTTTTTCGGTTATCCAATAACACCCCAAAGTGAATTGCCGGCCTATTTGGCAAGAAAGTTTCCAGAAGTAGGAGGGACCTTTCTACAGGCAGAAAGTGAAGTTGCCGCGAGTAATATGATTTATGGTGCGGCTGGAGCAGGAGCAAGAGTTCTAACATCATCTTCTTCTCCCGGAATTAGTTTGAAGGCAGAAGGTATTTCATATATTGCAGGAGCAGAACTACCTGCAGTAATAATTAATATAATGAGGGGTGGACCTGGTTTAGGTTCAATTCAACCCTCACAGGCAGATTATTTTCAAGCTACTAAAGGTATGGCACATGGTGATTTCAGTTTAGCTGTATTAGCTCCTAGTTCAGTACAGGAAGCAGTTGACTTAACCATGTTGGCTTTTGACTTGGCAGATAAATATAGGAATCCTGTTTTATTAGTAGGAGATGGAATTATTGGTCAGATGATGGAACCGGTTGAATTTAAAGATCCGGTTGATCCTGAAGATCTCCCTAAAAAAGAATGGGCTACCGATGGAGCCAAAGGTAGAGAACCTAATGTAATCAATTCTCTTGCTTTAGATCCACAAGATTTAGAAGACCATAATATGAAATTAAAAGCTAAATATGACAAGATGAAAGAAGAAGAAGTAAGGTATGAAGAACTTTATACAGAAGATGCAGATACTATCATTGTTGCTTATGGTACAACTGCCAGAATAGCTTCTAGTGCTATTGAGATGGCTCGTAAAGAAGGTTATAAAGTTGGAATGATTAGGCCTATTACATTATTCCCGTTTCCAACTGAAATTATAAATAAAACTGCTGATAAAGTGGATAATTTCTTGGCAGTTGAGATGAGCACTGGGCAGATGGTTGAAGATGTAAGACTAGCTGTCAATGGTAAAAAACCAGTTCATTTTTACGGTAGAACTGGTGGAGTAGTACCTTCACCCGAAGAGATTGTAGAAGAAATTGAAAAAATCGGGGGTGAAAAATAATGAAACAAGTAGCTGGATATCCAGATGCTTTAACTGATAAATCATTTCATTATTGCCCGGGTTGTACACACGGTATAATTCATAGGATTATAGCAGAAGTAATTGATGAGTTAGATTTAAGAGAAGAAACAATTGGGGTTGCACCAGTAGGTTGTTCTGTACTCGCTTATGAATACTTCAATGTTGATATGCATGAAGCTGCTCACGGAAGAGCACCTGCAGTAGCAACCGGTATTAAAAGAGTCCATCCCGACAAATTTGTATTTACTTACCAAGGTGATGGCGACTTAGCTTCAATTGGTACTGCAGAAGCAGTACATGCTGCTAATCGCGGTGAATTAATTAGTACTATATTTGTTAATAATGCTATATATGGTATGACTGGTGGTCAGATGGCCCCTACTTCTTTAGAAGGTCAAAAAACAACTACATCACCATATGGTAGAGATCTTAAAGAAGCAGGTCATCCCATTAAGATGTCTGAAATGTTAACTGAATTAGATGGTTCTGCCTATATCGCCAGGGTATCTGTACATGACCCTAAACATATTAGACAGGCTAAAAAAGCAATCAAAAAAGCCTTTCAAATGCAGTTAGATGGAGAAGGTTTTGCTTTAGTAGAAGTCTTATCAACCTGTCCTACCAACTGGGGAATGAAACCACAAGATGCAATTGAATGGTTAAAAAATAATATGATTGAAACTTATCCCCTTGGCGTATTAAAATCACCTGAGGGGGTGGAGTAAGATGAATGAAGAAATTATTATGGCCGGTTTTGGTGGACAAGGTATAATGTTAATGGGTAAACTTTTATCATATGCAGGCATGAAAGAAGATAAAGAAGTTTCCTGGATGCCTTCTTATGGTCCAGAGATGAGAGGTGGTACTGCTAACTGTACAGTAATTGTTTCTGATAAAAAAATACCTTCACCAATGTCTTCAAGACCGGATACTATCATTGTAATGAATTTACCCTCTTTAGATAAGTTTTTACCTAAGGTAAAAAGCGGTGGAACTGTGTTTATGAATAGTTCCTTAATTGGAAAAGATGTTGAAAGAGAAGATGTAAAAGTAATTAAAGTTCCAGCTAATAAAATAGCAAATGAACTAGGTAATGCTAGAGTAGCTAATATGGTAATGCTTGGTTCTTATATAGAGGAAAAAGATATTGTTAAACCAGAAACTGTTAAGAAATCTCTAGAAAGTGTTTTATCTGCTCGTAACCAGGATTTAATAGAGATGAATGTAAAAGCACTGGAAAGAGGCAAAGAATATAAATAAGTATTTGTTTTTTAAAAAAGAATAAGATAAAAATAGGAAAGAGTTCCTTTTTGGGTAAGTCCAAAAGGAACTCTTTTTTTAATACCTTATTTTATTTAAAACCTTATACATTGTATATTCGGGTAAAAACAAAAAAAAGATTCCCAATATAATTTTACTAATCAAATAATTTTTGATAGTATATTAAAAATAGCTATAAGTTGGTATTTATACCATTTTTAACCTAAATATACTAAAATGAATATTAATAAAATAAATAATGGTTACAATATATTACTGTATATATTATTAATTATTAAAAGGTAGTAGCGATAAGTGATTAATAATTATAATATTTATCTTTATTGAATGTATAGATTATAATATGGAATGGAAGGGGTGATATTATATTAATAAGAAATCTTCTTATTGAAAATATTTAGAGATTTAACATAATAGCAAGGTCCTATAAGTTGTAGAATATGCTAGTTTTTATTGATCATAATGAGTATTTAATTTTTTTATAGAAGACTAGAATAAATAATAAAAAAATTAAAAAGAAGGGAGTATTAATATGCAAAGAGATCAGTGGAATACGCGTACAGCATTCGTTTTAGCAGCAATAGGATCAGCAGCAGGTTTAGGTAATGCCTGGCGGTTTCCGTATGTAGTATTTAAAAATGGGGGAGGCGCTTTTCTAATCCCATATTTTGTAGCTTTAATTACGGCCGGAATTCCTTTGATAGTTATGGAATTTTCTTTAGGTCAAAAAAGTCAGCAGGGGGCACCAGGTTCATTAGCTAAAATAAAAGATAAGTTTGAATTTTTCGGTTGGTGGCCTGTTATTTCTGCTTTTGTTATTGTTAGTTATTATTCAGGTGTAATGGGCTGGGCCTGGAATTATGTAGCTGATGCCTTTACAGGAGCCTGGATTGGAGCTAATACCCAGGACTATTTTTATAATAGTGTCTTAAAAATATCATCGGGCCCCAGTGAAATTGGTGGTTTTAGTCTTTCAGTCTTAATTGGGGTTGTTATTACCTGGATTTTAATTTATTATATTTTAAGAGAAGGCACTGAAAGCGTTAGTAAAGTAATTTGGTTTACTGTCTTAGGTCCAATTGTTTTATTAATAATCTTAATTGTTAGAGCCCTTACTTTGCCAGGTGCATTAACTGGAATTAACTATTACTTACAACCAGACTTTTCAGTCTTAACTAACTTCAGAGTTTGGATAGATGCCTATTCCCAGGTATTCTTTACTCTTAGTCTAGGTATGGGAATTATGATTGCTTATGCTAGTTATATGCCTGAGGATTCTGATATTGTTAATAATGCTCTAATAACTGTTTTTGCAAACTCTGGTATTAGTTTTATGTCCGGATTTGCCATTTTTGGAACTTTAGGATATATGGCCCAGAATCAGGGAGTAGGTATTGAAGAAGTAGCTACAGCTGGAGTTGGCTTAGCGTTTGTAACTTATCCGAATGCAATTAATATGCTGCCAGGAGGCCCGCTTGTGGTCGGCTTTTTCGGCATAGTATTTTTCCTAACCTTACTAACTTTAGGAATAGATTCTGCTTTCTCACTTGTTGAATCTAATGTGGCAGGCTTCTCCGATAAATTTAAATGGGATAAGAAAAAAATAACTTTAACCATTATTTGTTTGCTTTTCGTAGCTGGTTTAATATTTACGACCAAAAGTGGTTTATACTGGCTGGATATAGTAGACCATTATATAAATAGTTATGGCTTAATAATTGGTGGTATTTTAGAAACATTGGCTGTCGGCTGGTTTTATGACCCTGAAGAAATCAGAAATTATTTTAATCCTATCTCAGAATACAAATTTGGTAAATGGTGGAATGTAATGGTTAAGTTTGTGGTACCAATTGTCCTTATTTTCCTCCTTATCAGAAACTTTATAGGTGATATTGCCAAACCTTATGGAGGATATAATCTGGGTCCTCAGTGGATCGCCGGCTGGGGAATGATAATCGCAGTTGGAGTAGTAAGTTACTTATTGAGTAATATCAGTACTGTAGAAGATAAAACAAATTAATATCAAGTATTAAGAGGAGGCGAGTAATATGAGTACATCTGCAATCATTATGCTTATTTTTGCTGTTATAATACTTTTTGGTGGTTTATCTATAACCATTAAAAAGGCTTTAGATTCACGTTCAGAAGATAATAATTAAATTTAAAAATAAAAGCCTGGAATTTATAGATTCCAGGCTTTTATCATATAAAATGTAGATAAACTAAAAAGTAATATTTAGATTATACTTTTTTTATTGCAGTCTAAATGATAAAATTAAGTGTACTGCAATTAAGGGGTGAAAATATAATGGAAAAATATAAAGAAAAAATTTTAAATAGCAACTATATTTATGAAGGAACAATTTTAAATTTAAGAAAAGATAAGGTAAAGTTATTTGATGAGCATGAAACTTACCGTGAAGTTGTTGAACACAGCGGGGGAGTTGCGATCATTCCTGTGACTGAAGAAGGTAATATCTTAATGGTTAAGCAGTATAGAATAGCAGTTGATGAGATTGTGTTAGAACTGCCAGCTGGTAAGTTAGAAGAAGATGAAGATGTAAAACTTTGTGCAGTTAGAGAACTTGAAGAAGAAACTGGCTATAGACCTACAGATATTAAAGAATTATTTCATTTCTATACTACACCTGGTTATAGTAGTGAAAAACTTCATTTATTTATTGCAAATGGTTTAAAATATTTCGGTCAAAATTTAGATCAAGGTGAGTATATAGAAATCGTGGAACTTTCTCCCAACAAGATTATTCCTAATATAATAAATGGTAAAATTAAAGACAGCAAAACCATTATTGGCTTACTTTGGTATTTAAATAGGGATAATAATAATGAATGAATACTTTGCTGACTTACACATTCATATTGGCGCTTCAAAAAAAGGAGAACCGGTTAAAATCACAGCTTCAAAGAATTTAACATTTGAAAATATTGTTAAAGAAAGCTGTGAAAGAAAAGGATTAGATTTAATTGGTATCATTGATTGTGCCTCTCCGAGAGTGCAAACTGATATAGAAGATATGTTAAAAAATGATGAAATTGAAGAATTACCTGGGGGAGGATTTAATTATAAAGATAAAATTGTAATTATTCCAGGCGCAGAAGTTGAAAGTAGAGAAGAAAATGGTGGTATGGTCCATTACTTAGCCTACTTTCCCTTTTTTGAGAACTTAAAAGAATTTACAGCAATTATGAAACAATATATTACAAATGTAAACTTAAGTTCACAGGTTACCGGATTAAAAGGTTCTGAAATACTAAAAATTGTAGAAGCAACTGGTGGTATTATGGTTATAGCACATGCGTTTACACCCCATAAAAGTTTTTATGGTAATGCTGTTGATAGTTATAAAAAGGTTTTTACAAATAAAGAGTGGGGAAAAATTCCTGCTATAGAATTAGGTTTAAGTGCTGATAGTAATTTAGCAGACCGTTTAAGTGAATTAAAAAGTAAATCTTTTTTATCAAATTCAGATTCACATTCAGTGCCCAAAATAGCCCGCGAATATAATATATTTAAAATGAAAGGACTAAATTTTTATGAATTTAAAAATACTCTATTGAGAAAAAAAGGCAGAGGAGTAGTTGCAAATTTTGGTCTGGATCCTAGGTTAGGTAAATACCACCGTTCCTATTGTACAAATTGTAATAAAAATTTCACTTATGAAAAATCTTATTCAATCTGTCCTAAATGTGGTAAAGAATTAATTAAAGGAGTTAAGGATAGAATTTTAGAAATATCTGATCAAAAAGTAAGTCATCCTGACCACCGGGGTAAATATATTTATCAAATTCCTTTATTGGATATACCTGGTTTAGGGAAAAAAACCTTACAAAAATTATTAAAAAAATTCAATACCGAAATGGAAGTTATTCATAATACAAAGCTTGCGGAATTAAAAGAAGTGTTAAATGTTAAATTAGCTAAAAAAATTGAAATGGCTCGTACAGGAAATGCAAAAATAGTTAGTGGTGGGGGAGGAAATTACGGAAAAATGAAGTAAATATTAAATATTTTAATTTATAAATTAAAATAATTAATATCTTACTTGACAATTATAAAGAATAATAATATAATATTAAATAGAAAGTAACAGATGTGTTAAAATATATTAAGAAAGGAGGAAAAAATGTGATTCATAATTTAGTAGGTAATTGTCCAGTATGTGGTGACGATATGATTATTACTGAACTAAAATGTCCCAGTTGTGAAACTACTATCAGTGGAAAATTTAAATTAGATAAATTTTCTAGATTAAAAAAAGAACATCTAGAGTTTATAGAAGTTTTTGTTAAATCACGTGGTAATATTAAAGAGGTGGAAAGAGAACTCGGTATCTCTTATCCTACTGTTAGAAATAAATTAGATGAGGTGATTCATGCTTTAGGACATGATATTGAACAGAGTCCTGATGATGAGATGGCAGAAAAGAGAAAAGAAGTTTTAACTCGTTTAGAAAGTGGAGAAATTTCTGCAGCAGAAGCTGTTGAACAACTAGGAGAAATATAATTAGGAGGTATGAAAATTGAGTGAAGAGAGATTACAAATTTTAAAAATGTTAGAAAAAGGTACAATTGATGCAAAAGAGGCTAATGAATTACTAGGAACTTTAGAAAAAAGAGATACAGTCTTTAAAAAACCTGAAACAAGCAATAAAAAGCCTAAATTCATTAAAATTTTAGTAGAAGAAAATGGTCAGGAAAAAGTTAATATTTCTATTCCCATGTTATTAGCTAAAACTGCCTTAAAAATAATGCCCAAAAAAGCCAAAGAGCAAATGGAAGAACAAAACGTCAATTTAGATGAAATTTTATCTGCAATTAATGATGAAACAACAAAAGGCAAAATAGTTGATATTAATGATGATGGAGATCATGTTTCTATCAGCTTAGAATAAATTAAAGGGGGATATTAATGATAAATCCAATTTTAGAAAAGTATGCAGATGTACTTGTTAATTATTCAGTAGATGTTCAAAAAGGGGATCAAGTTTTAATTAAGGGAGCAATGGTGGCTGAACCTTTAATTAAAGCTTTATATATTAAAACTCTACAAAAGGGTGCTCACCCCATTGTAGTACCAACATTTGAAGGGCAAGAAGAACTGTTTTTTGAATACGCAGCTGAACATCAACTCAATTACCAATCACCATATCAAAAATATATAATAGAAAATGTTGATGCTTCAATTTCTATTTTAGCTAATTATAATACAAAGGGAATGAGTAATGTTGAGCCCGAAAAGATGAAAAAGCGTAGTTTGGCTAATAGAGAATTAATGGAGATACATATGAAAAGAGCAGCTGAGGGTGACCTAAATTGGACTTTGTGTCAATACCCTACTTCAGCCGATGCTCAGGAAGCTAAGATGTCTTTACAAGAATATGAAGATTTTGTATTTAAAGCCTGCCATTTAGATGAAGACAATCCAGTTGCTTATTGGCAAAAATTAGGTGAAGAGTTAGAAAGATATGCTGATTATTTAAATGACGTAAAAGAACTTCATTATAAATCTAAAGATACAGATATTAAATTTGATGTAGAAGGTAGAGTCTGGGTTCCAGATAAAGGTAAAGAAAATTATCCAGGTGGAGAAGTATTTACCGGGCCAGTAGAAGATTCGGCTGAAGGTCATATTAGATTTTCTTATCCAGGAATTTTCCAGGGGAAAGAGATTGAAGATATTAGGTTAACCTTTGAAAACGGTAAGGTTGTTGAAGCGTCTGCTGAAAAGGGAGAGGAATTACTCCATACTCTCTTAGATACAGATGAAGGTTCTAGATACCTAGGTGAAGTTGCAATTGGTTGTAACCATGGAATAAAACAATTTAGCCGTAATATGTTATTTGATGAAAAGATCGGTGGGACAGTTCACCTAGCAATAGGTAGAAGCTATCCAGAAACTAAAGGTGAAAATGAGTCTACAATTCATTGGGATATGCTCTGTGATATGACTGATGGAGGTCAAATTTTTGCTGATAGAGAATTAATCTATGAAGATGGTGAGTTTTTAATTTAAAAACAAATAATTTGAAAAATTACCGGTAGGATAAAACCTACCGGTTTTTTAAATGTTATATTATTTTTAAATATTAAGATATTCATCAGCTGCTTTTACAATTCTTTGATGTGCTTTATCTACATCACCTGTTTTGACATCCTCCCCGCTCGTTCCTATTGTCACAAACGAGGATTCCTTAAAGAAACTTGCACTGAAACTCTCTTATGTACTAAGCAATGATAGTTTCGGTATTAGGTCATCGAGGCCGCCACGAGGTTGTCGAATGATTAGAGGTGAGTCTATTTCTAGTAGTTCAATATCAATTCCCATTACATTAGAATCATTGCTTTCTTTATTTACAATTTTTATTGTTACAGCAAAGCACCATTTTCCTCTTTTATAAAAAAGAATAGCTTTACCTGATTTATAGTCACTTTCGATAAATTGTTGCAATTCTTCAAACCTTTCAGTTTGCTTAACGGGGAAAGCAAATCTTTGACAATTCTTAGTATAGAGAGGTATAGAGATTATGTGATCATCAATATGATAATTTAGATTATTATAACAAATTGGTTAATTATCCTTAAATTCTATGTTATCTTTGTCAGAATCAGATTTTAAAAACCGTTTATAATTTGCTTTAACTTCTCTAATGTCCTAGTTTTTAGCAGCGGACGGAAGGTTAATTTCCTTATAGTTAGCAGAACTTAAATTTGTTTTACCTGCTTTAAGTTTATCAGCAATATCTCGACGTTTTTTAGCTACTTCTGAAATATTGATTAAAAATATATTTTGTTTTTTTAATTGTTTTTAATAATTTCAGAACATAAGTCAATTGCATATTAAGCACCTTCGATTTTCAAGATAGGGTTGGAAAGTTTTTTAAACTAAGATTACCAGCAGTAGCCCCAGATAAAGTTCTAGTTTAAACAGTATTTTTAATGATATTCATAAAAAAACAATAATATCATTTGTTTTTTCTATCATGTCATAAGAGTGTTAGGTATACAAAAAATATAATGTATAAATGTTATTAGTTACCAATTAGATTAAAATAGCCGAGGCTTTCTCGGCTCAAATTGGTAATACAAATATCTTTCTTACATTAATTAAAACTTTTTGACAAAATTTATCAATAAATATTACTTATCTTAAATAAACATCCTTTAATACAGATTAAAATAAGCAAAAAGGCCCTTAATAAGAACCTTTATTACTTTAGTTAACATATACTATTTAATGTAATATGCTTTTAATTAAATAGGTATTTAAGCAGTTCTTTTGTGCTTTCATTTTTATTTAAAAGAATAGCAGTGGAAGTATTATCTAAATATCTAAAATTTTCTAAATATTCTATATATGCATAAATTATATCATAATTGGATGTTTCTGTGGCTGGTTCATCAAAAATGTAGCAAGGAAACTCCATCTAAATCTTGCCTTTGATTTAGGTG
>CAYSHP010000024.1:0-32155 GCA_964430875.1 uncultured Halanaerobiales bacterium | reverse complement strand
GAAGAGATGTTCTGATTGTGGCCAGTGTTTCGTGTATATATGGTTTGGGTTCTCCAGCTGATTATCTGGAACTTTCCTGCCAACTGCAAGTAGGGCAAGAAAAACCAAGAAAAGAGATTATGCGCGAACTTTCTATTATGCAGTATAGCCGCAATGATATTGACTTACAGCGTGGTCATTTCCGGGTCAGGGGAGATGTATTAGAAATATACCCTGCTTACCGGGACCAGGCAATTAGAGTTGAACTATTTGGTGATGAGATTGATCGGATTACCCGGATTAATACAGTTACTGGTGAAATCAAAGAAGAATTAAAGGAGATTACCATTTATCCGGCCAGTCACTTTGTAACACCAGAAGATAAGATTAAACGAGCAATTAAAAATATAAAAAAAGAGTTAGTTGAAAGATTAGAAGAATTAAGAGAACAGGATAAATTAGTGGAAGCTCAGCGCTTAGAACAAAGAACCAACTATGATTTAGAGATGTTAGAACAGATGGGTTTTTGTTCAGGTATTGAGAACTATTCAAGGCATTTAAGTGGTAGGTCACCGGGCTCAAGACCCCAGACCTTGCTTGATTATTTCCCAGATGATTTTTTAGTATTTATCGATGAATCACATATGACAGTACCTCAGATTGGTGGGATGTTTGCAGGGGACCGTTCTCGCAAGGAAAAGCTAGTAGAATATGGGTTTAGGTTACCTTCTGCTTTAGATAATAGGCCACTTAACTTTCAAGAGTTTGAAAAGGTTGTACCACAGGCAATCTATGTCTCTGCTACACCTGGCCCTTATGAACATGAACACAGTCAACAGATTGTAGAGCAGATTATTAGGCCGACCGGGCTTATTGACCCTAAAATAGAAGTTAAACCGGTTGATGGCCAGATTGATGATCTTTTAGAAGAGATCAGGGTGGTTGTAGAAGAAAGAAATGAAAAAGTATTAGTTACTACCTTAACCAAAAGAATGTCCGAAGATTTAACTGAATATTTAGGTGAAGCCGGTATTAGAGTTCGCTACCTGCATTCTGATATAGATACATTAGAAAGGTCAGAGATTATCAGGGATTTAAGATTAGATAAATTTGATGTATTAGTAGGTATTAACCTCTTAAGAGAGGGGCTGGATATTCCGGAAGTTTCTCTAGTTGCGATCTTAGATGCCGATAAGGAAGGCTTTCTAAGGGCAGAACGACCTTTAATTCAGACCATTGGTCGGGCCGCTCGTAATGTTAATGGTAAAGTAATTATGTATGGAGATAAGATTACAGATTCAATGCGGAAAGCTATTGATGAAACTGAAAGAAGAAGAGAAATCCAAAAAGAGTTTAATGAAGAACATGATATAGAACCACAGACTATTAGAAAACCGGTTCGTGAGGTTGTCAGACCAGAAAAATTAGTGATTGAAGATAGCAAAGAAAAGGTGTATAGTACAGATGATGAGGATAATTTAGAAGAATTGTCAAAAATAGAACTGCAAAATAAGGTAATTGAATTAGAAGAAGAGATGGATGAGGCTGCCTCAAATCTGGAGTTTGAAGTTGCAGCACAAATTAGAGATGAAATTAAAGAAGTCAAAGAGGAACTTTCAAATAGATGAGGTGATGAAATTGGGCAGCGAAAAAATTATAGTAAAAGGAGCCCGTGAACACAACTTAAAGAATTTAGATGTAGAAATACCCAGGGATGAACTAATTGTCATAACAGGCTTGAGTGGATCTGGTAAATCTTCTTTAGCTTTTGATACAATTTATGCAGAAGGGCAAAGGAGATATGTAGAATCACTATCTTCTTATGCACGTCAGTTTTTAGGACAGATGGAAAAACCTAAGGTAGAATATATTGAGGGTTTATCTCCAGCTATTTCTATAGATCAAAAGTCTACCAGTAAAAACCCCCGTTCTACTGTGGGGACAGTAACAGAAATATATGATTATTTAAGACTACTTTATGCAAGAATTGGAACACCCCATTGTCCGGTTTGTGGTAAAGAGATTAGTTCTCAGAGTTTAGATGAAATTGTGGACCAGGTACTAGAATTAAAAAATAGAACTAAACTACAGATCTTAGCCCCAGTAATCAGAGGTCGTAAAGGAGAACATGACCAGGTTTTTGCCCAGGCGAGAAGAGATGGCTTTATTAGGGTTAAAGTTGATGGTGAAGACTATTTAGTTGATGATGAAATAGAGCTTGATAAAAATAAAAAGCATGATATTTCAGTAATTGTAGATAGAATTGTAATCAATGAAGATATTAGAGAAAGGCTGGCTGATTCTGTTGAAACTGCTTTAGAGTATGCAGAGGGCTTAGTCTATGTAGATATTATTAATGGAGAAACATTGACTTTTAGCGAGAAGTTTGCCTGTAATGAACATGGTTTTAACTTAGAGGAACTTTCTCCCAGGATGTTTTCTTTTAACAGTCCTTATGGGGCCTGTCCTAGTTGTGATGGTTTAGGTATAAAAAAAGAGTTTGATCCTGATTTAATCTTGGATAAAGAAAGGTCAATTAAAGATGGTGGTATAATACCCTGGCGTAATTCCAGCAGTAAGTATTATCCCCAGATTTTAAAGGCTTTAGCCAAAGAATATGGCTTTAGTATGAGTACTCCGATTGGAGAACTGGATGAAGAGATTCAAGATATATTATTATATGGTTCAGACCGAGCCTTAACCTTCCCCTATACAAACAGATATGGTAAGACCAGACAACAAAACACGGAATTTAGAGGGGTAGTTAATTATCTAAAAAGAAGAATGAAGAGATCCGATTCGGCCAGTTCTCACAGTCGTATGGAAAAATATATGAGAGAAGATGACTGTAAGGCTTGTAATGGTCAGAGATTAAAGCCAGGCGCTTTAGCAGTTACAGTGGGTGGTATCTCAATTGCAGAGTTTACCCGCAAAAATATTGGAGATGCTCTTGAATTCATTAAAAACCTAAAGTTAAATAAAAGAGATCAATATATTGGTCAAGAAATTATCAAAGAAATTAGAAACAGACTGCAGTTTATGGTAAATGTAGGTTTAGAATATCTAACCTTAGAACGTTCTGCTGCCAGTCTGTCTGGTGGTGAAGCCCAGAGAATAAGGTTGGCTACCCAGATTGGTTCTGGTTTAGTAGGGGTTTTATATATTCTCGATGAACCCAGTATTGGTCTACATCAAAGGGATAACAAGCGGTTGATCGATACTTTAGAACACATTCGTGATATTGGCAATACCGTAATTGTAGTTGAACATGATGAAGAGACAATAAGAACGGCTGATCATATAATTGATATTGGACCTGGGGCCGGTAAACACGGTGGAAATATTGTAGTCCAGGGTGATTTAGATCAGGTCAAAGACTGTGATAAATCCTTGACCGGTAAGTATCTTAAAGGTGAAGAGGAAATTCCCATACCAGATGAACGCTATGAACCAAATGGTAAGTTTTTAAAGATTAAAGGTGCCAGACAGTTTAACTTAAAAGATATTGATGTTGATATACCATTAGGGACCTTTACCTGTATAACTGGAGTCTCAGGTTCTGGTAAATCAACATTGATTAACTATACTTTGAAAAGAAAATTAATGAAGCATTTTTATGATTCAACTGAACATCCTGGTAAACATGATGAAATAGAGGGATTAGAACACCTTGATAAGGTTATAAATATAGACCAGTCCCCAATTGGTAGGACTCCGCGTTCTAATCCAGCCACCTATACAAAGGTCTTTGATTATATAAGGGACCTCTTTGCTGAAACACCAGAAGCACGCCGCAGAGGTTATGACAAAGGTAGATTCAGCTTTAATGTAAAAGGGGGCCGTTGTGAAGCCTGTAAAGGTCAGGGTAAAAATAAAATAGAAATGCACTTTTTAGCAGATGTCTATGTAACCTGTGATGTTTGTGGAGGTAAAAGATATAATAAGGAAACCCTTGAGATAAAGTATAAAGGCAAGACAATTGCAGATGTATTAGATATGACAGTTGAAGAAGCCTTAAACTTCTTTGATAAGATACCTGCTTTAAAAAGAAGATTACAGACCTTATATGATGTAGGTTTAGGATATATTAAACTCGGTCAACCTGCCACCACTCTTTCTGGTGGAGAAGCACAGCGGGTGAAGATTTCGGAAGAACTTGGTAAAAGAAGTACTGGACGTACCTTATATATGCTTGATGAACCTACAACTGGACTTCACTTTGCAGATGTGAAAAAACTATTACAGGTTTTACACAGACTGCGTGAAGGTGGTAATACAGTTATAGTAATAGAACACAACTTAGATGTAATAAAATCAGCTGATTATATTATTGACCTCGGTCCAGAAGGTGGATATAATGGGGGCGAAGTCTTAGCTACTGGTTCCCCGGAAGAAGTGGCAGAAGCTAAAAATTCCTATACAGGTAAGTTTTTAAGGGATATCTTAAAATAAATCGGTGATCTATAATGAGTAAATATATTGAGGAACAACTAAAACAAATACCAGATAAACCGGGCGTATATATGATGAAAGATGATTCCGGTCAAATAATCTATGTAGGTAAGGCCCGTTCTTTAAGAAAACGGGTCCGTTCCTATTTCCGCAAAGGGAATCAAAGCTATAAGACCTCTATAATGATCGATTATATCGATGATTTTGACTATATTGTAACCGATACTGAGATGGAATCATATATTTTAGAGGCAAACTTAATTAAAAAGTACCATCCTAAATATAATATTAGGTTAAAGGATGATAAAACCTATCCCTTCATCAAGATTACTACTTATGAAGACTTTCCCCGTATCAAAAAGTCCCGGGTAGTAAAAAATGATGGCAGTAAGTACTTTGGTCCCTTTGCTGATGTAGATGCCATCTATAAAACGATCAATATTTTAAAAGATCTTTTTAAGTTAAGAAGTTGTAACTATGATTTTAGTGTAGATAATCAGTTAGAACGGCCCTGTTTAAACTACTATATTGATAAATGTAATGCCCCCTGTGTGGGCAAGATAAGTAAAGAAGCATATAATGAACAAATTAAACAGGTCATTATGTTTTTGTCGGGTAGACAAAAGACCTTACTAAAAAAAATAGAAAATGAGATGCAGTTAGCCGCTGAAGAACAAAATTTTGAGAGAGCCGCCCGCTACCGGGATGCAATAAAAGCAGTTCAAGAGATTTCCCGGCAGCAGAAGGTTATGTCAGAAGATGATAAAGACCGTGATATAATTGCAATTACCAAAGATGGACCTTACTGTGTGCAACTCCTATTAGTTAAAAACGGTAAACTGATTGGTCAGGAACACTTTATCATAGAAGGACCCCAGGGAGAAGGTGAAAAGGAAGTAATGTCTTCCTTTTTACAGCAGTATTATGAACAGGCTCCTCAATTACCGGATGAAATCTTAATCAATACTGAGATTAATAATAGAGAGATTTTAGCTAACCGGCTCAGACAGCTAAAAGGTAAGAAAGTTAGTATTAAGCTTCCCCAGAGAGGGAATAAAAAACGTTTAATTGAGATGGCCTTAAAAAATGCTAAACAAAATTTAAAGAAAGAGAGTATCAAAAAGAAATATGAAGAAAAAAGAACGGTTAAAGCAGTAGAAAAATTAGCTGATTATTTAGATCTATACACCTTACCGTCTCATATTGAAGGGTTTGATATTTCGAATATTCAAGGAACCGACCCCGTTGCTTCCCTGGTTGTCTTTAAAAACGGCCGAGCTTCGAAAAGTGATTACCGTCGTTTTAAAATAAGGCATAAAGAAGGCCCGGATGATTTTGCTATGATGAAAGAAGTAGTTTACCGTCGCTATCGGAGACTCCTTAATGAAGAACGCAAACTGCCAGACTTGATTTTAATTGATGGAGGTAAAGGTCAGTTAAACGCTGCTTTAGCTGCTTTAGATGAGCTTGGATTAGATGATATGCAAATTTTAGGTTTAGCCAAAAGAGAAGAAGAAGTATTTTTACCAGATAGAGAAAAACCAATCATGATACCTAAAAATTCAGCTGCCCTTCATTTATTACAGCGAGTTAGAGATGAAGCTCACCGCTTTGCTGTAAATTACCATCGAAAGTTAAGATCAAGGCGAATTACTCATAGTATGTTAGAAAGAATCCCCGGGATTGGGCCCAAGAAAAGAAAGGCCCTACTTAAACATTTTGGTTCACTAGCTAAAATAAGATTAGCAGACCAGGCTCAACTAAAGGAAGTAAAGGGAATTAGTGATAATCTGGCTGAAGAGATAAGTGACTATCTAGAAGAAAACACAAGAAGCATGTAAAAACCCTGTTTTATGTGTTGACAAGCAGGGTTTTTTAAGTTATCATTAATGTGAAAATAATCACATAATAAGGGGAATAAACTATGATAGAAGTTAAAATATGTGTAGGAAGCAGCTGTCATTTGAAAGGTGCACCTCAGGTTGTAGAAGAATTTAAGAGATTAATTTCTGAAAAAGAACTAAAAGATAAGGTTAAATTAAAAGCTAGTTTTTGCCAGAATAACTGTACACAAGGTGTTAATATTACAATTGGTAAAGAAAAGATAGACAATGTAGGTCCAGAAGATGTAGAAAAAATAGTAAATAAAAAAATATTGGGAGAGATTGTGAATGAAAGTACTTGATGTAGTAAAATCCAGCTGTCAGGACTGTCACCGCTGTCTAAGAAGCTGTGAAGTAGGGGCAATTGGTTTTGATGATCAGGCCTGGATTATAGAAGATAAATGTATATATTGTGGTACATGTGTACATGTATGCCCACAGGACTCGAAAAAACCTTTCGATATGAAAGAGAAGTTAAGTAAATTTATAGAGGCAGATAAAAAAGTAATTGTCAGTTTGGCACCATCTTATCTAACCGCTTATGATGATTTTAAGTGGTATAATATCATAGGTACTTTAAGAGAGATGGGGGTTGATTTAATTACAGAAACAGCGCAAGCAGCTGAATTGGTAGCCGAATATTTTAATAAACAAATTGGAGAACACAGTAAAACACTTGTTTCTAGCTGCTGTCCTTCGATAATAAATTTAATTGAGAAACATTATCCCGAGATGAGGGAATATCTCGCTGATATTGTTTCCCCCATGAATTTACATGCTTCTTTATTAAAAGAAAAGTATGGTCATGAGAGCAAGGTAATCTTTATAGGCCCCTGTATTGCCAAAATGGATGAAATTGAAAATGATAGGACAGATTCAAAAGTAGACGCTGTGATTACCTTTGTACAGTTCAAAAAATTATGTGAAGAAAATAATATAAATATAAATGAATATTGTAGTTATGAAATCGATGAAGGCTGTGGAGAGATCGGAGGTACTTATCCTCTTGAACAGGGGGCAGTTAAAGCATCTGAACTCTTGGCAGACCATGATAAAAATCAGATTATATCAGGTACTGGTGTAAAAAAATCAGAGAGAATATTAACAGACTTAAAAGAAGAAAAAATCCAACCTAAATTTATTGAACTTATGGCCTGTGAAGGGGGCTGTATTAATGGACCTGGTGTCGAAAGCTTTGAAAGTATTGTCAGTAAGGAAATCAAGGTAAATAAATATGCTGAGCAAAAAGAAGTAAAATATAATTCTGATGGATTAAGAAAGTACTTGAATAATATTGATATTAAAAGAAATTATAAAAATAGAAAGAAAATGTATGAAGAGCCTACAGAAGCAGAAATAAGAGATATTTTAAAAGACATAGGGAAAGAAACACCCGAAGATGAAACTAACTGTGGGGGCTGTGGCTATGATTCTTGCCGGGAAAAAGCAATTGCGGTCTACCACGGTTTAGCGCAAAAAAATATGTGTATTCCCTATATGAAGTCTAAAGCTGAATCACTTTCTCATATCATAGTGGAATCTTCTCATAATGCAATTATTGTAGTAGATAAAGATATGGTTATCCAGGAATTTAACCCTGTAGCCAATGAAATGTTCGGAGACCAGCAAAAAGCAGAAAGTGGTAAAAAATTAGCAAACTATATAGACCCTAAACTATTTGAAAAGGTCTGGCGGAGCAAAGATTCTATTGTACATAAAAAAGTGGAATATGAAGACTATAGCCTTATTACCGAACAGACTATCTTTCCGATTGAAGAATATGGAGTAATAGTTGGCATATTTTCTGATATTACCGAACGTGAAAAACAAAAACAGAGAGTACAGGAAATGAAAGAACTAGCGGCGGAAAAAGCTGAAGATGTTGTTCATCAACAGATGAAGATTGTCCAGGAGATTGCAGGCCTTTTAGGAGAAACTACCGTAGAAACCAAGTCAGCCTTACATGAGTTAACCCAACTGATGCAGGAGGAAAAATAATGGGACTTGTTATCGATGAATTTTACCAAAGTGTAGCAAAACATGGACAAGAGGTCTGTGGTGATAATGTTGAAATAATTAAAAATGATAATGAAACCATAGTTGTTTTATCAGATGGTTTGGGGAGTGGAATTAAAGCTAATATATTATCTACCTTAACTTCTAAAATAGCAGTGGGCTTAATAGATAAAAAATTACCTTTAATTGAAATAATTGAAACGGTTTTAGCCACCTTACCAATCTGTGAAGTAAGAGAAATTGCTTATTCCACCTTAGCTGTATTAAGGCTTAAACAGGATGGTACTACCCAGATTATAGAAATTGATACCCCTTCAATATTCTTAGCAAGAGATGGTCAGATTAAAAAGATTGAGATGAAAAAAAGAGAGATGTGGGGTAAAACGGTGTGTGAGGCTGAGATAAAGTTAGATCAAGATGATAGACTTTTTATGGTTAGCGATGGAGTGATTCATGCCGGAATTGGAGCTCTTTTAGACTTTGGATTAGGCTGGCATGGTTTTGCTCGCCATCTTAAAGATGTTTTAGAGCGCTACTGTGACCTTGAAAATATAATTGAAAAGTTAGTAGACATCTGTTTAGCCTATTATTTAATGGAACCGGGTGATGATTTTACAGTACTTGGTTTGGGATTTCGAAAAGAGAGGGAACTAACCATGTTAAGCGGTCCACCCCAGGATTCCAAAAAAGATGAAGAGGTGGTTTTTGAATTACTGGAAGGTCCGGGCCGGAAAGTGGTAAGTGGAGGTACTACGGCCTCAATTGTAGCTCGAGAGTTAAACCAAAAAGTTGAGTCAACATTTGATTATTATGATAAAGAGGTACCCCCTATTATGAAAATAAATGGAATGGACTTAGTGACAGAAGGACTTTTAACCTTAAATAAAACAGCTGATTACTTAGATAATCATAAACAGGGACAGCTTTATCCTAAAGGAAAAGATGGGGCTGCCCAGATGGTAAGAATGCTGCTTTCTAGTGATTATATAAAGATGATAGTAGGTAGAGCAATGAATGAATCTCATCAGAGTTTAAATCTTCCGCTGGAATTAGGTATTAGGACTCAGGTTATGAATAGAATAGCGAAAAGTTTAAAGAAATTAAATAAAGAAGTAGAAATAGTCTGGTATTAAATAAGGAGGTAAAATAGATGGATATAATTAAAGTAGAAATCTGTATAGGAACCCCCTGTTATTTAATGGGGGCTAGAGAACTTATTGAAGAGATGCGAAAAGTAGAAACAGAACATATAGATAAAATAAAATTAAAAACTGCCCACTGTATTGATGACTGTTGTGATAAAGCTCCAGTCGCAAAAGTAGACAATCAAATATACGAAGATTTAACCCCTGATAAGTTAAGAGAAATCGTTTTAAAAAAGATAAAATAGATATTATTTAAAGGAGGCTTTTAAATGGCAGCTAATCCAGTATCAGAAGTAGTCAAGATAAAAAGAAAAATATATATAGAACTAGCCAGACAGGTATTAGAAAATACAATTGAAGACAAGCTTAAAAAAATACCATATAAAATACTTAAAGAAAAAGATGAAAGATATAGATGTTGTATTCATAAAGAAAGAGCCATTATTAAAGAAAGAATTAAACTGGCTTTAGGTTTCGATCCTCAATTACATAAAGAAGAGACTCCCTCTGATTTATTACAAAAAAGAGGGGAAGAAGACTGCTGTAATAATATTATAAATGTTATCGAACTAGCCTGTGACAGCTGTCCGATTGATAAATATACGGTTACAGATTCCTGCCGGAACTGTGTAGCTCATAAATGTGTAAATGTTTGTCCGGTCGATGCAATTGTAACTATCCAAAATAAGGCATTTATTGATCAAAAGAAGTGTATAGAATGTGGCCGGTGTAAAGAAGTATGTCCTTATGGAGCTATCCATGAAAATATCAGACCCTGTGTAAGAGCCTGTAGTGTAGATGCTTTAAGTTCAAATAGTGACCGCAAGGCAGTCATTGATTATGATAAATGTGTGGGCTGTGGTAGTTGTATTAAAGCCTGTCCCTTTGGAGCAATAAGTGACAGCACAGAATTAGTAACGGTCTGTCGCTCCCTTAAGAAAGATAATGATGACAAATTATCTGCCTTACTTGCTCCTTCTTTTGTGGGACAGTTTGGTGCAAAAATAAGTCCGGGTAAGATAAAAAGTGCTTTACTAGAGATTGGTTTTGATGAAGTAATAGAAGTAGGTTTAGGTGCAGATATGACTTCTTTAGAAGAAAGAGATGAACTAATAGAGAAATTAAATAAAGATGAATTTCTCTTAAGTTCCTGCTGTCCTTCTTTTAAAAAATTAGTTATCAATGAATATAAAGATTTAATAAAAAATATCTCTAATACATTTTCTCCGATGGTTAAAGCGGCCCAAAAGGTAAAAAAAGCAAGTGATAATAAGACAGTATTTATAGGACCTTGTATTGCCAAAAAGTCAGAAGCAACTCTTTTTAATTCTGTGGATTATGTTTTAACCTTTGAAGAACTATTATGTATCATAGTGGCAGCAGATATGAATTTGGCTTCTTATGATCAGCAAAAGGAACTCAATGATGCCTCTAAACACGGACGTCAGTTTGCTTACAGTGGGGGTCTATGTCAAGTAATGCAGTCAATTACTAACTTTGACTTAGAAACTGTTAAAGGAAATGGATTAGATGAATGTTTAGATTTATTAAATAAAAAAGCAGAACAAGAAATAGACTTTGACTTTATGGAAGGTATGGCCTGTAGTGGGGGCTGTGCAGGTGGTCCAGCTGTTTTAAATAAGCCTCAGGTTACTAAAAAACTAGTTGAACTATTCGCTGATAAAGCAGAGTATGTAAAGGCTGAGCAAAATGAGTTTACAGCTTGAAGAAGTAAGTAGGATTGAAAAATTACTCTTTTTGAAGTTTAATGCGGTGAATATGTTAATTTATTGTAATAAGAAAGAAGGAATAGAACCCATATTTACAGAAATAAGTAAATTAGCAAAACAAGAAGTACAGTTTGATAGTATTTTAGACCTCATAGATCAACATGTTAGTAGAAAAGTTATTTTAAATAAGAAGGATATTGATATTATAGAGCAAAATGCCAATAATAATTTTAACTTTAATGTCTTAAATGCTGATGACAAAAAGGTAAGTAAATATATCTTTGTTTCCACCTAATATATTTTGACAATTAACAATACTATATATATAATTACTTTAAAAGTAATAATTATTATTTCATACATATTCAAGGAGGTGAAGTTTAGTTATGGCATATGTTATTTCAGATGAATGTATCATGTGTGGTGCATGTGAACCAGAATGCCCAGTAGATGCTATCAGTGAAGGTGATACCCAATATGTAATCGATGCTGACCTCTGTATTGATTGTGGTGCTTGTGCTGAAGTATGTCCTGTGGACGCTATTAGTCCTGAATAAATATAAGTATAATTATATATAATTATATAAAACACCGGAGTATTATTACTCCGGTTTTAAATTTTTTATTACTTAAATATAATTTTAATATATTAAATTAAATTTAATATATTGTATATTTAATGCAGGATTTAATCTTTACATAGAGAATACATAAATTGGAGTAAAGGTAACTTTATATATAAATAACGAAGGGGTTGATATTTTGAGTTCTCTAAAAGAAGTAGATCCAAAAGTTGCAGAATTTATTGAATTAGAAGAAGAAAGACAGGCTAAACATATTGAATTGATAGCTTCTGAAAACTTTGTCAGTGATGCAGTTCTAGAAGCAGCTGGATCAAAATTAACCAACAAATATGCGGAAGGTTATCCTCATAAAAGATATTATGGTGGTTGTGAACAGGTTGATAAAGTAGAAGAATTAGCAATTGAAAGAGCTAAAAAAATATTTGATGCTGACCATGCAAATGTGCAGCCACATTCCGGCTCACAGGCTAATCAGGCTGTATACTTTGCAAAAGTTCCGATTGGTGAAACTATTTTAGCTATGGACCTTACACATGGTGGTCACTTAACTCATGGTAATCCAGTCAATATGTCCGGGAAATACTTTAATTTTATTCATTATGGAGTAACAAAAGAAGAAGAGATTATTGATTATGATCAGGTAGAAAAGTTAGCAAAAAAACACAAACCAAAGTTAATTGTAGCTGGTGCAAGTGCATATCCGAGAGTAATTAACTTTAAAAGATTTAAACAGATTGCTGATGAAGTAGGAGCCCTTTTAATGGTAGATATGGCTCATATTGCTGGTCTTGTAGCAGCAGGCTATCATCCCAATCCGGTAGAATATGCAGATATAGTTACTACCACTACTCACAAAACATTAAGAGGTACCCGTGGTGGATTAATTCTTTGTAAAGAAGAACATGCTAAAGATATTGATAAAGCTATTTTCCCTGGAATTCAGGGCGGTCCTTTAATGCATATTATAGCAGCAAAGGCAGTTAGTTTTAAAGAAGCATTAACCGATGAATTTAAAGAATATCAAAAACAAATAATAGATAATGCAGATGCCTTAGCTAAAAAATTACAGAGTTTTGGTTTAAGGTTAGTATCAGGTGGCACAGATAACCATCTACTACTGGTAGATTTAAATAACACAAAGATAACCGGTAAAGAAGCTGAAATTGCTTTAGATAAGGTTGGAATTACCGTTAATAAGAATACTATTCCCTTTGAGACAAGAAGTCCGTTTGTCACTAGTGGGATTAGAATTGGTACTCCCGCTGTTACTACCAGAGGTATGAAAGAGAAAGAGATGGAACTTATTGGAGAATATATTTTTGAATGTCTAAAATATATTGATGATGAAAAAAGACTGAAGGATTTACAGAAAAAAGTCTTTGAATTATCAGCCGAATTTTCTGGGTAAATGTGTTGAAATATTTTCCAATATGGATTAAAATAAAAGTAGGTAAGAGATTATAATATTGAGGGGCTTTCCCCTCAATATATCTTTATTAATAAAAAAGTTAGGATGTAATTACTTTGTATAAATTAGTTGTTATAGATTTAGATAATACACTTTTAAATACGGAACACAAAATCAGTTCCAAAAATAAAGAAGTTATCAAGATGGTGCAAAATAAAGGAACTGAAGTTCTTATTGCAACCGGTAGAATGTATGTATCGGCTGAACCCTATATTAAAGAATTAACCTTAAAAAACGAAGCAATTGTATATAACGGGGCAATGGTTAAAGACATTAAATCAGGTCAGATAAAGTACCATAAACCCATTGATAAAAAAGTAGCTCGTAAAATAATAAAAGATGTAAAAGAACAGGGTCTTCATATTAACCTCTATCAAAATGATCAACTCTATGTTGATCAGGATAATGAATATAAGAAGCGATATGAAGAAGTATCTGGTATTAAAGCCCTCCAGGTTGATAATTTAGTAGAATTTGACTTTAATGATCCTACAAAACTATTAATAATTGAAGATGATCCCGAAAAACACAGTTATTACCAGCATTATTTAAGAGATAAATACGGTCATGAAATTGATGTTACAGAATCTAAACATTATTTTATTGAAGTAGGAGCTAAGGGTGTAAATAAAGGTAAAACCCTCCAGCAGATCAGCCAGGACAAACAAATTGATCAACAAGAAATTATTGCTATTGGTGATAGTTATAATGACATAGAAATGATTTCATTTGCAGGGACAGGAATTGCTATGAATAATGCCGCCGAGGCAGTCAAAGAGAAAGCGGACTTGATTGCACCTCATCATGAAAATGATGGTGTGGCAGAGATACTTGATAAATTGATATTGAGTTGAAGAAATATATCAAAAGTGTTATTATTAAGTATAGAAGGCAATAGTACTGACTAGTCAGTTTTGTTTATAATACCAAGGAGGGATTGAGATGGCTACTTTCAATTTCGCAAAGAAATTTGCTGCAGACAAATTAGTAAAAAAAGCACTGGAGTATATTGAAAAAGACCCGGATAAGAATTTTTTAAAGATACTAAATTTAGCAGAAAAATTATCTAACACAGACAGCCAGGACAGGCAGATCGAAGTGATTAGAGAAAATTACAAGAAAAATCCCGTTATTAAGGAATATATTAATAAATTAGATGATATAGACCCTAGTTTTAAAGAAGGTTTACTTATTAACTTTTTTGTTAACTCAGCTTTGCTGGGTATACCCTATCAGTATAAAATGGCTGATGAATTGGGGCATGGAGTCCCCTGGGCTATATTAATGGATCCTACCAGTGCCTGTAACTTAAACTGTGAAGGCTGCTGGGCAGGTGAATACGAAAAAGGTGATACCCTTGAATTTGAAACTATGGATAGAATCATTAATGAAGCAAAAGAATTAGGAATCTATTTCATAATTTTCTCAGGGGGAGAACCAACTGTTTATCCGCGTTTGATGGAATTAGTAGAGAGACATCCTGATGTTGGTTTTATGATGTATACCAATGGTACTTTAATTGATGATGAAATGGCTGATAAGATGTTAGAGTTAGGTAATATAACTCCCGCTATTAGCTTAGAAGGATATAAAGAACAAACCGATGCCCGCCGTGGAGAAGGTGTTTTTGACAAGATAATGGCCGCTATGGACCGTTTGCGGGAAAGAGGCATCATATTTGGAGTAAGTCTTACTGCTCATCGAGACAATGTATATGACCTATTTCAAGGTGAAGACTTCTATGATTTCTTAATTGAAAAAGGGGCAACTTATGGTTGGCTCTTCCACTATATGCCGATTGGAAGAGACCCTGACTTAGATATGATGTTAACCCCTGAGCAGAGAGCATTTTTAGCTGAAAGAGTAAATGAATTGAGAGCAAACAAGCCACTCTTTTTAATTGATTTTTGGAATGATGGTACTTACGCCGGTGGTTGTATTGCAGGTGGCAGAAGATACTTCCATATTAATGCAAAAGGGGATGTTGAGCCCTGTGCTTTTGCTCATTTTGCTACAGATAACATAAAAGATAAATCGTTAAAAGAGGTTTTAGATAATCCGTTATTTGAAGCATATCAAAAAAGACAGCCCTTTAATGAAAACTCATTACGACCTTGTCCTATTATTGACAATAATCCTGCTTTAAGGGAGATTGTTAAAGAGTCTGGTGCTGAACCGACACATCCCGGGGCCGGTAATGTGATAACAGAAGAGGTCGGTAAAAAGTTAGAAGATTTAGCAGAGCGTTGGGAGAAAGTCTCGCGGCCTATTCACGAAAAAAGGGTGAATAAAAAAAATAAATCAAAAGAAGAGTAATATCAAGCCCCTTGCAAGGGGCTTTTCCTTTTCTTTACATTAAATTTCATTAGTGATATAATAAATTTGAATTTTTACAAATCAGGGGGAATTAAATTGAAGATATGGCAGGTATTAAAAGATTCTACCTCACAAACTTATGACAAACTTTTTAAATTTGCTATTTTAAATATTATTTGGTTTTTACTTTCTACCCTGGTATTATTTATTGGATATTCGGGTTTGATTATTAAATTTTATTACCTTTTAATTGTACCCATTATATTTTTAGGCCCCTTTTTTATGGGAGGCTTAATGAGCGGTATTAATTACATAAAGTTTAATGATTTTTCTATTAAAAATTATTTTATATACATAAAGGAGAATTTCAAGAGAGGACTGTTAGGTTTTCTCTTTACTTTTTTTATATATGCATTATTAACTGCAGATCTCATTTTCTTTTTACAAAAGGGTACTAACAGCCTTTTCATGTTGATATTGGCTGTATTGGTGTTGTATATACTTATCTTTTTTTCCATGATGCAGTGTTATTACTGGGGTTTTTTAGCTCTCGATAAGCAAAAAAAGATTAGGCATGTAATAAAGAACTCATTTTTAGTAACTATAGATAATGTTGTATTTTCATTTCTTTGGTTTTTAATTGTATTAATAATAACTGTAATTTTAGTAGTAACTGGTTTTGGAATGGCTGTTCTTTTAATGAACTTTTTATCTTTAATGATGTTAAATGGAACAATAGCTGTTTCCTCTGAATATGATAAATTAGAATTAGAGGAGCTGGATAAAGATGAGTAAAGAATACTATATTGGAATTGATATAGGTGGAACTAAGATTCTTTCTGCTCTAGCTGATAGTGAGGGTAATATTATAAATAAAGCTCAAAACCCGACAGAAGCAGACAAAGGTGAAGAAGTCATAATTGCAAATATTAAAGATAGTATTAACCGTGTAATTAAAAATAGTAAGATAACTAAAGATAAAGTAAGAAGAATTGGGGTTGGTAGTCCCGGCCCTTTAGATCTTAATAATGGTATTATCATTGAAAATTCTAATTTAGCCTGGACTAATGTACCGATTGTACAAATTTTAGAAGATGATACGGGTATTGATGTAATTTTAGAAAACGATGCTAATGCAGCCGCCCTGGGTGAAAACCAATTTGGAGCCGGTAAAGAGGCCGATGATATGATATACATTACAATAAGTACTGGAATTGGCGGTGGCATAATTATTAACCGAAAGATTTTTCATGGTGGAAAAGGTAATGCTGGGGAAGTAGGTCATATGACATTAATCCCCGATAGTGACTATCAATGTGGTTGTGGAAATTACGGTTGTTTTGAAGCGGTTGCCTCTGGAACAGCTATTGCTAGAAGAGGTAGAGAAGCTTTAACTGCAGATAAAGACGGCCTAATTTATGAATATAGTGAAGGTAATCCAGATCTAGTTGATGCACCTTTAATAGCTGCTGCTGCCCGTAAAGGTGACCAAAAAGCAATTGATATCTATAAGATAACTGGTCAGCTGCTGGGCGTAGGAATTGCAAATGTTGTTAACCTCTTTGATCCAGAAATTATAGTGCTGGGTGGAGGAGTTATGCATGCAAAAGATCTTTTTTGGGATGAACTTGAGAACAGTCTACATGAAAGGGCTTTACAACCTAATCTTAAAGGCCTGCAATTAAAAGAAGTTAAGCTGGGTAAAGATACAGGTGTAAAAGGTGCAATCGCAGTAGCAATGTGTGATTATCTTTACTAATTTGCAATCATATAGTTATTCGGGGTGAAAAAAATGAGTACGGGCCAAAAGTATGTCTTCACCATAACACTTTTAATTTTCTTAACAGCCTTTAATACAGCCGTGCAGGCCGATGGGAACTTGATATTTTTTGTAGTAGATCCAGCCGGTGATGATCATGGACCCGGCTATTATCTTTATCCTGAACATGCGGTTTTTCAACAAGGTAAGGGACTATTTGATGTTGTAGAGTTTAAAATATATGAAGAAAGCACATATTATGAGTTTCAATTTGAATTTGTTAACTTAGTAGATGTCTGGAACTCCCGGTTTGGTTTTAGTTTACCGATGATCCAGATTTATATAGATAATAAAAAAGGTGGTTCAATTGCTCTCTTTGAAAAAGGGGCAAAGGTAACATTAAATCCAAAATATCCCTGGGAAAAGTTATTAAAGATAAACGGCTGGGGCGTCAGCCTTTATGTTCCCCAAGATCGTAATAAACAGGTGGTCGATTTTACAGTAAGTGGAGAAGATGTACCCTGGGTTATAAAAGATCCACAGATTAAAGTGGAAAAAAACTGGATAAAATTAAAGCTTAAAAAAGCCAAGATTGGCCCCCTTAAGGGAGCTAATCTATTCATATTAATAGGTGGTTTTGATCCCTTTGGTTATGATTATTTCAGAGGTATTCGAGCTGAATTAAACTCCTGGTTTTTTGCTGCTGAAGGGGATCATGATATAAATTATGCACCCCGGGTGATTGATTTAATAGTACCACCAAAATACAGTCAAGAAGAGATGTTGGCTGACTATAATACTGGTTATGCCCAAATTGAACCGGTCCATATTGGTCTTGATCAGGGTGTTGAGCAAAAAGCTTTTTATATTTATATTGTTATCTTTTTAATATTAGCAATTTTAATTTATTTTTCTATTAAAATTATCGAAAAAAGGCTTGGTGTTAGCAAAGATGCTGAAAAAGAAGAACAAACAGGCGATTGATTTCTGCCGTAATATCATGCAGGAAGTATCAAGAAGTTTTGCCTTAACGATACCTCTTTTAGATAAAAGGATTCGCGAACCAGTTATGATTACATATTTACAGGATAGGCTTTTAGATAGTTTTGAAGATGAAGGGGTATTAGATACAGATTACCGCAAAAAATATATGGGGAAGGTTGTTGAACTATTTAATCCTACTATTTCTGAAAGAGAGCAAAATGAACTGATAAAGCAGGTAAGTAAACAGGCTTCTGAATTTGAAGACTCAGTAAAAAAGTTAATTAAAAACACTGATAAACTAGTGACTTGTTTTAATACCTTAGATCAAGAAGTCCAAAAAATTTCTTTTCGCTGGTTAAGTGAAATGGACAAAGGTATGCAAAAATATCTGGACAAACCGGTGGAAACTTTCTCTGAATTAAATGAATACTGTTATTATGTAGCCGGTACAGTTGGCGGCTTTTTAACTGATCTAATTGTTGAAATCGGTAATATTCAAGGTGAAAACAAACAGGTGCTGGAGAAAAATTTCGTGGAATCAGGCCTTTTCTTACAGAAAGTAAATATAATTAGAGATATTAAATTAGATATTTTAAACCATAAAAAACATTACTGGCCTTTAAAAGAACTGGGAATTACAGAAAGCGAAATTATCGATCAGGCCAATGAAAATGAAGCCTTAAAAGCACTGGAGAAAATGGTGAATGATGTAAAAAGACATTCTAAAGCCCTAATTGATTACTATTATGCGATTCCAAAGGAATGGAGTGGTTACAAGAAGTTTTATTCTGTAAACAATGCTATGGGTTATGCGACCTTGGAACTAATCGAAAGTAATACTGATTTATTTTATCTCAATAAAAAATTAAAGATTAAAAAGACAAAAGTATTAAAGATTCTAGCAGTTTCAGAAGATACTTTTTTAAAAAAAGCACATTCAGTTTTAAATGAGAACTAACCACCTGAGATGGTGGTCTTTCTTTTTTAAAAATAGAAAATAATAGAGGAAAATCATCAAGTAAAAAGAATTTATTAATTAAGGTGATAAATATTGCAAGCAAATACAGCGAAAAATACAAATAAACGAGAAAATAAAATATATACTATCATCAATCCAGTTTCCTCTAATGGTAAAACAGGTAAAAGATGGCCTGCTTATAAAAAGAGATTTAAGGAGGCTAAGCTTAATTTAGATATTAATGAAACCCTATACCCCGGCCATGCTGTTAATTTAACTAAAAACGCCTTGAATGGGGGTTATAAAACGATCATGGCAGTTGGTGGTGACGGAACAGTCAATGAAATAGTCAATGGTTTTTACCATAATGGTCAGTTAATAAATAAAGAAGCTGTGCTTTTAGTCTTTTCACAGGGGACCGGTTCTGATTATATAAAATCTTTAGGTCTAAAAAAGAATATCGATACAGTTATCAATACCTATAAAAAGTATGAGAGAAAATGGGTAGATATCGGTAAGATGAAGTATCTTAATTTTGATCAAAAGGTAGTTGAAAGATACTTTGTAAATGAAGCCGATGTAGGTATTGGAGGAGAGACCGTTGAATATGTAAACCGTTCTTCTAAACTTATGGGCGGCTTATTAACTTATCTTATTGGAGCAATTAGGTCTGTAATAAGGTATGATAATAAAAAGATGAAACTTGAAATTGACGGTAAAGTAATAAAAGAAGGCTTAATAAATAGTGTGATGGTAAGTTTGGGCAAATACTTTGCAGGCGGAATGCCGATTGCACCTAAGGCTATCATTGATGATGGTTTATTTGATATTATAATATTAGGTGATCTCTCTAAGACAGAAACTTTATTAAACCTATATAAGGCCTACCAAGGTACACATATTGATTATCATAAGATTGATTATATACAGGGTAAAGAAGTCAAAATCGATACTGAAGAAAGAGTTTTAATAGATATTGATGGTGAATCGGCGGGTATGCTGCCGGCTGAATTTAAAATCTTAGAACAGGCATTTCCCGTCTTGGTCTAATCCTATTTTACAAGCTAATAATAATGTTATAAAATTAGAGTTGAAAGAAGCTAGGAGTGGATAATATATGAAATTTATCTTAATTACAGGAATGTCCGGAGCAGGAAAATCTACCACCCTTAACTTTTTCGAGGATAGCGGCTACTTTTGTGTTGACAATCTACCGCCGGCCTTGATTTCGAAGTTTGCAGAACTATGTTTACATTCTGAGTTAAATAAGATTGCAGTAGTCTGTGATATAAGGGGCGGTAAGTTCTTTGAAGCCTTAACAGAAAAGTTAAATTACTTAGAAGAAAATAAGATCAATCACGAAATACTATTTTTAGAGGCATCTGATAAAGCATTAGTGGATAGATATAAAGAAACCAGGCGCCGCCATCCATTAGATGAGGAAGGCCGTATTCTAGATGCAATCCGAGAAGAGAGAAAAAGGTTAGAACAGCTGCGCGGTAAAGCCCATAATGTGATCGATACTTCCAGTATTTCGATAAAAGAACTAAAACAAAAGCTAAGAAGAGATTATATTGGTGAGGATAAAGATATGCAGGCGCTCACCATAAATATTATTTCTTTTGGTTTTAAATACGGCATACCTTTAGATGCTGATGATGTATTTGATGTCAGATTTTTGGCCAATCCTTATTATGTAGATTCCTTGAAAAATTTAACCGGTGAGGATAAAGAGGTAAAAGATTATATACTAAAATGGCCGATCACAAGTAGATTTTACAATAAGTTTTTTGACCTGATAGAATTTTTGATTCCCGAATATGAAAAAGAGGGAAAAAGTCATTTAAGTATTGCAGTCGGCTGTACAGGCGGTCACCACCGTTCAGTTACCACTGCGATTAAACTAAAGGACTTTTTAGATGGTAAAGGATATAAAGTTACGGTTAACCACCGAGATATTAATAAATAACCAGGAGTGGTATAATGAAATTCCTAAAATGGCTTTATCCTGGGCTGGGTGTGAAGAGATGGTTTATTCTCGGTATTATTGGCTTACTTTTGCTCAGTACTGGAATTGCATTGTTGTTACACATCAATATTGTTGATTATATAATAAAGATGATTTTTGAAGTTATTACAAATTTAAGCGGTTCACTTCCCTATTATACGAACATGTTAATTGGAATAATTCTGATTGTTATTTCACTTGCAATTTTAACTTATGCAGGTAATAGATTTGTAGATAAGCTAAATAAAGAAATATATCGAGATGATGACTTTGTAAATGTATTATATAAAAAGAATCAGCTGCAAAAAGGGCCCAAGGTAGTTGCCATCGGAGGGGGAACAGGTCTTTCAAACCTCTTAAGGGGCTTAAAAGAATTTACAAGTAATATAACTGCCATTGTGACGGTGGCTGATAACGGCGGTAGTTCCGGGAAACTAAGAGATGAACTTGATATCTTACCACCTGGAGACATTAGAAACTGCCTGGTGGCTTTAGCTGACCAGGAACCGTTAATGGAAGATCTATTTCAGTACCGTTTTCATAAAAAAGGAGATCTTAGAGGACATAGTTTTGGTAATCTCTTTATTGCAGCTATGACAGAAGTCTTAGGTGACTTTGAAGAGGCAGTAGAAGAATCTTCTAAGGTATTAGCGATTCAGGGCAAGGTCTTACCCTCTACAAATCAGAATGTCAACTTAGGGGCAGTTTATGAAGATGGTAGTGAAATATTAGGCGAATCCGAGATTCCCAATAAAAATAAGGCAATTCAGGGAGTTTATCTAGAACCAGGTTCAGTTAAGATTACAGAAAGGTCTAAAAATGCACTTTTAGAAGCAGACTATATTTTAGTAGGCCCCGGCAGCCTGTATACTTCTCTTTTACCGAACCTGTTGGTAAAGGGTATGGTTGAGACGATTAAAAACAGTGAAGCTAAGAAAATATTTATCACAAATGTGATGACTCAACCGGGGGAGACTGACGGTTATTCAGCCTATGACCACTTAAAAGCTGTCTATGACCATATTGGTGAAGAGATTTTTGATTATACGATCATCAACAAAAATGGCAGCAAAAAAGAACTTTTAGAAAAGTATGCTGAAGAAGGTGCCTACCCTGTTGAAATTGATTTTGATGAACTTAAAAAAATGAATATAAATATAGTGAAAGGCAAATTAATTCAGACCGGGGACTATATTAGACATGACCCCCAAAAATTAGCAGAAATTTTAGTGGAACTTTAATTAAAGTTGGTGATTTATATAAATGTCTTTTTCTGATGATGTAAAACATGAATTAGCCCATCTCGAGATTGAAAAGCCAGGAGTACATCAAGCTGAATTAGCAGCTCTAATTAGGATGGGTGGTTCAATCTTAATTTCTTCCGGTAAGCTTGCTGTTAAAATAAGTGTATCACACGGAGATGTAGCCAGAAGAGTATATAGATATATAAAAGAAGAGTATCAATTTGCAAGTGAAATAAGAGTTAAACAGAATAACCTAACCAAACGAAAAAAATATGAGCTTTTTATCACACCCCAAAAAGGGGTTTATGACCTATTAGAAAATCTAGGTATTTTAGACCAATCCCACAGTATTATGTTTACAGTAGCGGATTGGATTAAAGATAAAAGAGATTTTAAGAGAGCCTATTTAAGAGGCGTATTTCTCGCAGGAGGTTCAGTCAATAAACCAGGGGCTGAATACCACTTAGAAATTAGGTGTGAACATAAGTCACACGCAGAAGAGATTATGGAATTAATGAAGCACTTTGAATTAGACCCCCATTTGACAGAACATAAAAAAAAGCAGGTTATCTATTTAAAAAAATATGATGATATAGCTACTATGTTGAATCTAATGGGAGCATATAATTCTCTTTTAGAGTTAGAGAATACCCAGGTCTTTAAAGAAATTAAAAATAATGTGAACCGGCGGGTTAACTTTGAAACAGCCAATCTGGATAAAACGGTTAAAGCAGCTATGGAGCAGATTGAGGATATTGAACTCATTGAAGAAGAAAAAGGTTTAGAAAATATTACAGAGAGTTTGCAGGAAATTGCTGAACTTAGAAAAGAAAATCCTTATGACAGTTTAAAAGAATTAGGAGAAATGTTAGAACCTAAACTTTCTAAATCAGGTGTATATAACAGGATTCGGCGGATAAAGAAGATCGCTGAAAAGATAAGGAGTGGAAAAAATGGATCTAGCTCTTGACTTAAGCGTAGATCTAGAACAAAAACAGGAACTAGTGATGACCCCAAAACTTCAGATGGCTATTAAACTTCTTCAATACTCCAGTATGGAGTTAAAAGAGTATGTAGAAGAAGAAATGAAAGATAATCCTCTTTTAGAGAAACATGATGAAAATGAAAACCATCTTGATGATAGAATTAAAAACCAGTACCAAAGCTATAGATATGGGAGTAACTACAACCAGGAAGACTTTAACTATGAAAATATGGTTACCTATCAGCCTAATCTTTTAGAGTACTTAGAAAACCAGCTTTATGAGGTTTTAGATAGTGATGAGATAGAGGTAGGAGAATATATATTAGGTAATCTAGATGAAAGAGGCCTGCTTTCAACTTCCTTAGATGAAATTGCTGAGGAACTAGAAGTAGATATTGATCATATTAAAGGTATAATAAAAAAGATCCAGCAGTTAGAACCAGCTGGTATTGCTGCTACTAATATAAAAGAATGTTACTTAACTCAGCTTAAACAGATGGATGTTACCACCAATGATGCTGAACTCTTAATTGGTAAGCATCTTGATTTAATTGTTACAGAAGAATACAAAAAGATCTTAGATAAAACAGATTGGAGAAAGGAAAGGTTAAGCAGGGCTTTAAATATTGTCAACAAATTAACCTCAAAACCAGCTTCTTTAGTAGTAGACCATAAAAAGACCCAGTATATTATGCCTGATATAGTAATCAAAAAAGTAAATGATGAATATGTAATAGTATTAAATGATAAGGCTTCACCATTATTAAGAATCAATCCCTATTACTATGAAATGATGCAGAAGTGCAAAAAAGATGATACCTATGAATATTTAGAGGATAAGTTTAAATCAGCACTCTGGATAATTAAAAGTATTGAACAGCGCAGAATGACGGTCTATAGAATTGCTAAAACAATAGCTGATAAACAAAAGAATTTTCTAAACGAAGGGGTAAAATACTTAAAACCACTTACCATGCAGGAGATCGCTGATGAGATTGATATGCATGAATCAACCGTAAGTCGGGCTACTGATAATAAGTTTATCCAGACCCCACGCGGTATATTTGACTTTAAGTTCTTTTTCAGTGGTGGGGTTAATGATATTTCAACAGTGAGCATCAAGGCCATTATTATAGAAATTATAAAAGCAGAAGATAAAAGTTCACCCCTAAGTGATAATGCAATTGCTGATTTATTGAGAACAAAACAGAACCTAAAGTTATCTAGAAGAACCATTGCTAAGTATCGAAATGAATTGGGTATTCCTTCTTCTGTCAAAAGAAGAAAAAAATATTCAATTTAAGGCAGGAATTTTGCGATTAATATATAATAATTAAAAGTGGAAAATAAAAGATTAATTTATAGATATACCGGGACAAAATTGTTCCGCAAGGACAAATTAATCCCGAAGCCGGGAGGGATTAGATGAATTATTTGTTAAAAATACAGAAAAAGCTTGTCCCAGAATTGATAAATATTGCTGAGATAAGATATAATATATTAAAAGAAGTCTTTAATCACCAACCAATTGGCCGCCGTAATTTAGCCCGCAAATTAGACTTAAGTATTAGGAGTGTAAGGAAGCATCTCGATTTTCTGTATGAAAAAAGATATATCCGAATCTCTAAAAGTGGTACATCCATAACAGAGAATGGAGAAGATTTTTTACATGAACTTGATACCTATATGAAAGAAATCAAAGATATTTCAAATATAGAAAATAAAATTGAAAAGTTACTTGGTATAAATAAGGTAATGATAGTGCCGGTGGAAAAAGATTCAGAAATCATCAATAAAGAAATAGGCCGTTTTACCTCCCGTTTTTTAAGGGAAATGATCAATGATAAGGATATTATTGCTGTCACCGGTGGTTCAACTTTAGCCCAGGTTGCTGAAACAATGGTCTTTTTAGAAGAACCAAAAGATGTAACAGTTATTCCCGGCCGGGGCGGTCTGGGAGAAAATGTAGAAATTCAGGCTAATACGATTGCTTCCAAGATTGCCAAAAAGCTGGGTGGCAGGTATAAATTATTACATATCCCGGATGATATTACCAGAGAAAGCCTAGCGATGATAACCAATGAACCTTCTGTGAAAAAAACTTTAGATCAACTGCAGAAGGCAAATATTTTAGTACATGGTATTGGTACAGCCGAGATGATGTCAGCCCGGCGGGATATGGAAGAAAGTGAAATTAAAAAACTAAAAGACAAAGGAGCTATTGCAGAAGCTTTTGGTTTATACTTTAATGAAGCAGGAGAAGTAGTATATTCAACTGCCAGTGTGGGACTTAGCATGGCAGATTTAAAGAATATAAATAAAGTAATAGCTGTGGCGGGTGGAGTTGATAAGGCCCGCGCAATAATTTCAGTAGTTTCACCTGAATACCATGATATATTAATTACGGACGAACTTACCGCAAGAGAAATCATATCTCTTATGGGAGGTGAAAATAAACAAAAAAGTAAATAGTTAAATGTTTAATGGCTAACATTAATGTTAATCAATTCTAATTATAATATAAATAAGGAGGAATAAATGATGAGTGTAAAAGTTGCAATTAATGGTTTTGGTGCTATTGGTAGAAAGGCTTTAAGAGGTGGGATTAAAAATCCTGATATTGATTTTGTAGCGATTAATGACTTAGTAGAACCTAAGATTTTAGCATATCTATTAAAATATGATTCTAACCACGGTACTTATCAAGGCGAGATTGATCATACCGATGATTCTATAATTGTAGATGGTAAAGAGATTAAGATATTTAATAAAAAAGACCCTGCTGAACTTCCCTGGGGTGAACTTGGAGTAGAGGTTGTCTATGAATCAACTGGACTCTTTACTGATGGTGAAGATGCTAAAAAGCATATCGAAGCCGGAGCTAAAAAGGTAATAATTTCTGCGCCTGCTACAAATGTTGATAAATCATTTGTACTTGGTGTAAATGATGATGACTATGACCCAGAAAATCACAATATTGTATCAAATGCTTCCTGTACCACAAACTGTTTATCACCAATTGCTAAGATATTAAATGATGAATTTGGAATCGAAAAAGGTCTTATGACTACAATTCACTCCTATACTTCATCTCAAAATATATTAGATGGACCATATAAATGGAAGAAAATTACCCGCGGCCGTGCCGCAGCTGAAAACATTGTTCCTACTACAACTGGTGCTGCAGTAGCTACTACTAAAGTTCTACCTGAATTAAAAGGTAAACTTGATGGAATGGCAGTTAGAACTCAGACTCCAACCGGTTCACTAGTAGACTTAGTAGTTACCTTAGAACAAGATGTAACTGAAGAAGATATTAATAGAGTAATGAAAGAATATGCAGAAGGAGATATGAAGGGAATCTTAGAATACAACGAAGATCCGATTGTATCTAGAGATATTATTGGTAATCCACATTCTTCTATTTATGATAAAAACCATACCAAAGTTATCCAGGGTAATATGGTTAAATTACTTTCCTGGTATGACAACGAATGGGGTTATGCTCAAAGATTAAATGACTTTGCAGTTAAAATGAAAGAATTAGGAATATAATTTAAAGAGAGAATTTAAGGGGGTTAAAAGCATTTGCTTTAACCCCTTTTTAAACCTGATAAAACGGAGGTGTTTTGTACTTTGAAAAAATCACTTAAAGATTTTGATTTTAAAGGAAAAAAAGTATTAGTAAGGGTTGATTTTAATGTACCACTTGAAGATGGTGAAGTAACTGATAATAATAGGATTGAAGCTGCTTTACCTACTATTAAATTTTTAATTAATGAAGATGCTAAAGTAATTTTAATGTCTCATTTAGGTCGTCCTAAAGGAGAAGTCAAAGATGAATTCAAAATGGATCCTGTTGGTAAAGAATTGGCCAACTTACTTAATAAAAAGGTTTTCAAAGTTGATGACTGTATTGGAGATGAAGTACAAAAAGCAGTTGGAAATATGGGAAACGGGGATGTAGTACTTTTAGAAAACACAAGATTTTATCCTGGTGAAAAAGCCAATGATCCTGAATTTGCTAAAAAGTTAGCAGCCAATGCAGATATATTTGTACTGGATGCCTTTGGTGCAGCCCATAGAGCACATGCTTCTACAGTGGGAGTTACTGAATACTTACCTTCCGCAGCTGGCTTTCTACTTATGAGGGAATTAAATGCCCTTGGAGATGTAATGGATAATCCAGCCAGTCCTTTTGTGGCAATTATGGGTGGAGCTAAGATATCCGGTAAGATTTCTGTCATCGAAAACCTTTTAGATAAAGTTGACTATATTTTAACCGGTGGCGGTATTGCCAATACATTTCTCAAAGCACAAGGTTATGAAGTTGGCGAATCATTAGTTGAAGATGACAAATTAGAAACTGCTCGTGAATTAATCAATAAAGCTAAAGAGAAAAATGTGATACTGCTTGTACCAAAAGATGTTGTAATTGCAGATAAATTTGCGAAAGATGCAAATGCAAAAGAAGTCGGTGTAACTGAGATTCCTACAGACTGGCAGATACTAGATAGTGGTGGCAGCCAGACTTTAGAAGAATATACTAAAATAATTAAACAGGCAAAAACTGTGATCTGGAATGGTCCAATTGGTGTCTTTGAGTTTGATAAATTTGCCAAAGGAACTAATGCAATCGCCAAAGCATTAGCAGAAACTGATGCTAAGACCGTAATAGGTGGTGGAGAATCAGCAGCTGCTGTTAAAAAGGCCGGACTCATTGATAAGATGACACATGTATCAACAGGTGGTGGAGCATCACTTAGA
This sequence comes from uncultured Halanaerobiales bacterium, assembly GCA_964430875.1. Classification (GTDB taxonomy): domain Bacteria; phylum Bacillota; class Halanaerobiia; order Halanaerobiales; family M55B127; genus M55B127. The sequence goes on along the minus strand of CAYSHP010000024.1, from coordinate 3,877 downwards.
TTTTTTGAAGGAAAACCATTACCTGCTGTGGAAGCCTTAGATGAACTTAAATAACGGGAGGTATTAAAGATGCGCAAACCTTTTATCGCAGGAAACTGGAAGATGAATAAAACTATTTTAGAGGCAAAAGATTTAGTTAGTTCTTTAAAAAATAAAGTATCTGATATAGATAATGTAGAAATTGGGGTTTGTCCCCCTGCAATTGATTTACAGGCAGTTAAAGAAACAGCTGAAGGAAGTAATGTAAAGGTAGGAGCCCAGAATATGCACTGGGAAGAAAATGGAGCCTATACAGGCGATATTTCACCAGTTATGATTAAAGAACTTGGTTTAGAATATATCATTATTGGCCACTCTGAAAGAAGAGAGTATTATGATGAAACCGATGAACAGGTTAATAAAAAAGTACTGTCTGCTTTTGAACATGGCTTAAAACCAATAATCTGTGTGGGTGAAAGCCTAGAAGAAAGAAAAGCAAATGAAACTAGAGATAAAGTGGAAAAACAAGTTAAGGCGGCTCTCAAAGGCCTAAATCAAGAACAGGTTAGCCAAACTGTAATAGCTTATGAACCTATTTGGGCTATTGGAACCGGTGAATCTGCTAGCTCCAAACAGGCTAATGAAGTAATAAGCTATATTAGAGATGTTATTGAAAATGAATATTTAGATGCAGCTGAAGATGTTAGGATTCAATATGGTGGTAGTGTTAAACCCCATAATATTGAAGAATTTATGGCTGAAAGTGATATTGATGGTGCTCTCATCGGTGGTGCCAGCTTAAAAGCAGAATCATTTGCAGATATTATTAAAAAGACTTCAGAAATGTAAAGTTTTTTAGCACCAGTTAGAATAGGAGGTGTCAAAATGAACAGACCACGACCACTTGCCTTAATCATCCTAGATGGTTATGGTGAGTCAGAACAGGAAGAAAAAAATGCAGTAAAAAATGCAGATACTCCTTTTTTAGATAAATTAAGAGAGGAAAACCCTACTTCCATCATGCAAGCCTCGGGCGAAGATGTAGGACTACCCCCGGGCCAGATGGGTAATTCCGAAGTAGGCCATTTAAATTTGGGGGCAGGTAGAATAGTACCTCAGGAATATACCCGCATTACGAAAGCTGTGGAAGACGGTTCTATTTTAGAAAATGATGTTATACAAAAAGCAATAAAAAAAGTTACTGATAATAATAGTGCCTTACACCTTATGGGACTTTTATCAGATGGGGGTGTACACAGCCATATCAACCATCTATTTGGTTTACTAGAGATGGCTAAAACGGCTGGAATAGAAGATGTTTATGTTCATGCGATTTTAGATGGTAGAGATACCCCACCACAAAGTGCCTTAACCTATATTGAACAGTTAGAGAATAAGATGGAAAAAATAGGTGTAGGAAAGATAGCCACAATTAGTGGTAGATACTATGCAATGGATAGAGATAATAGGTGGGATAGGACTAAAAAAGCCTATGATGCTTATGTATTAGGAGAAGGTATCGAAGTTTCCTCTGCTGAAGAAGCAGTTAAAAAGTCTTATGAACGCGGAGATAATGATGAGTTTGTACTTCCAAGTGTTGTCATTGAAGACGCTCAACCGGTTACTACTTTAAAAGATGAAGATTCCTTAATCTTCTTTAACTTTAGAGCAGACCGGGCCCGCCAAATAACAAGAGCACTTGCTTTAGATGGTTTTGATAAATTTGATAGACCAAAACAACAACAACCGGATGGTCTTTATTTCATCTGTATGACCGAATATGATGAAGACTTTGATTTACCAATTGCCTTTCCTAAACTCCATATTGACAATATTTTAGGTGGAGTCTTAAGTGAACATGGAATGAAGCAGTTAAGAATAGCTGAAACTGAGAAATATGCACATGTCACCTTCTTTTTTAATGGAGGAGAAGAAAGAGAATTTGAAGGTGAAGATAGAGAATTAATCCCTTCACCTAAGGTAGCCACTTATGACCTACAGCCTGAAATGAGTGCATATAAGGTAAAGGATAGATTATTAGAAAAGCTAGATGAAGATATTTATGATGTAATAATTTTAAATTTTGCCAATCCTGATATGGTTGGCCATACCGGTTTTTATGATGCAGCCGTTAAAGCTTTAGAAGCAATCGATGAATGTATGAGTGAGATAGTACCTAAGATTATAGAGATGGGCGGTCAAGCTTTAATAACAGCTGATCATGGTAATAGTGAACAGATGATAGATGATAAAGGAGAACCTCATACTGCTCATACTACTAATCCTGTACCACTTATCTATGTTGGTTCTGATAAAAAAGTTAAACTTAAAGGTGGTAGATTAGCAGATATAGCGCCTACAATGTTAGAAATTTTAGGAATTGATAAACCGGAAGAAATGACAGGTAATACTTTGATTAAAAAATAATTAAATTGAGGTGATTTTTATGATAAGTCCGTTTATTGAAGATGTTTATGCCCGCCAAATTATTGATTCACGCGGTAATCCTACTGTTGAAGTAGATGTTGTTTTAGAAGATGGAACCCTGGGTAGAGCCAAAGTACCTTCCGGTGCTTCTACTGGGGCTCATGAAGCAGTGGAATTAAGAGATGGCGGCGATGATTATATGGGTAAAGGAGTACTTGACGCTGTAAAAAATGTAAATACAATTATAGGACCAGAACTGATTGGCATGGATGTAAGAGATCAGATTTTAATAGATAACCTTATGATAGAAATTGATGGTACAGATAATAAAGGTAGATTAGGGGCTAATGCGATCTTAGGAGTTTCCTTAGCAGTGGCTAAAGCAGCTGCTTCTGTTTCTGATGACTTCCTCTTTAATTATATCGGAGGAGTAAGTGCTAGTCTATTACCTGTACCAATGATGAATATATTAAATGGTGGAGAACATGCTGATAATAATGTTGATATTCAGGAATTTATGATTATGCCGACCGGAGCGGACAGCTTTAAAGAAGCCCTGCAAATGGGTTCAGAAGTTTATCATAACTTAAAGAAAGTGCTGCAAGCGAGAGAATTAGGCACCGGAGTTGGCGATGAAGGCGGTTTTGCACCAGATCTTTCTTCTAACGAAGAAGCCCTGGATGTAATAGTAGAAGCAATTAAAAAAGCAGGCTATAAAGCCGGTGAAGATATTATGTTAGCCCTTGATGTGGCTGCTACAGAGATTTATGAAGATGGCAAATATAACTTTAAGGGTGAAGGTGTGATGAGAACACCTGAAGAGATGGTAGATTTCTATGAAGGGTTAGTAGATAAATATCCGATCATCTCCATTGAAGACGGCCTAGATGAAGATGACTGGGATAACTGGGCTCTCTTAAATGAACGAATTGGAGATAGAGTACAGTTAGTTGGCGATGATCTCTATGTAACTAACAGTAAAAGACTTAAAAAAGGAATTGAAAACAATGTAAGTAATTCAATCCTGATTAAAGTTAACCAAATTGGTACTTTAACAGAAACCCTTGAAACAATTGAAATGGCTAAAAAAGCTGGTTATACTGCTGTTGTTTCACATCGTAGTGGTGAAACCAGTGATACTACTATTTCTGATTTAGTTGTTGCGATGAATACCGGTCAGATTAAAACCGGTGCTCCTGCAAGATCAGAACGTGTTGCTAAGTATAATCAACTACTTAGAATTGAAGAAGCACTCGGTAATGCTGCTAAGTATGCCGGTATGGATGCGTTCTATAATATAAATAAGTAAAATTAATTAATAAAGAAAAAATAAATAAACTTTTAAGAGGTGGGATTTTACCCACCTCTTTTGCTGTTTAATTAACCTTTAATGATTAATTTTTAGATAAAAATCAAAAAATATAAAATTATTTTTTTGATTTCATACTTTCTTCATATTTAAAATCTATAA
>CAYSHP010000023.1:0-32279 GCA_964430875.1 uncultured Halanaerobiales bacterium | reverse complement strand
CTTTTGCTGATGATAAATGTAGAGAGGTAGAACCTGAATTACAATACTTATCAGAAGAACGAAATATTGCCTGTCATCTATATTAAATAACTTTTTTATATAAATTTTATCGAATATTTTAACTTTATTTGTTAATTAAAGTCTATTGAGTTTAGCTAATTAACTGGAGGCATATAAAGTGATCGACTTACTTTCTTTTGGTGCTATGGAAGTTGAAATAATGAGACCTAAACCTGATTTACCACTTGATGAAGTTCATTCATTTATTGGACCATTCCCTAGTGGAGCTTCTGTAATAACCGTTGATGCTGCAGCAAGATTGGGCTTGCAATCTGCTATGGTTGGTATAATTGGAAATGATAAATTTGGTGATGTTCTTTATAACAGATTACAAAACGATGGAGTAAATATAGATGGAGTTAAAAGAAAACATAACGCAAATACTGGAGTAGCCTTTGTTAGTTATAATTCTAATGGTGATAGAAATTATATTTTTCATTTTGACCTTAAGACAGATAATATTAAAAACGAACAATTTAAATTTAAACAGTGGGGAAAAGTAAAGTGGCTTCATATTAGTGGTTCTTCTATTTTATCTAGTAAATCTATAAGAAAAGCTTGTGATTATGCTATTGAAGAAGTTATTAAAAATGATGGTAAAATTTCTCTTGACCCTAATTTTAGAGTTGAGCTGTCTAATTCAAACTCAATAAAAGAAATTTTACTTCCTTATATTAAAAAGGCTAATATTTTATTTCCCAGTAAAAATGAAATTACTTCACTTTTTGTTGATGATTTAAATAAATCAATTGAAAAAGCACTTTCCTTTGGACCTGAATTAATAGCTGTTAAAAGAGGTGCCAAAGGAAGCATTATTGCTAACAATAATGAGGTGAAGGAAATCAAACCTTTTGCAGTTAACTGTATTGATCCTACAGGTGCTGGCGATACTTTTAATGCAGCCTTCTTATTTGCATACAATAATAATTTATCACCCCAAGAATCAGCATTATTTGCAAATGCAGCCGCAGCTATGTCTACTACTAAAATGGGACCAATGGAAGGTTGTCCTACTTTATTTGAAATAAAAAATTTTTTACTTGATAAGGAATATGAGGATTTAATAAATAAATTACAATAATAATAATTTTATTCTCATATAAAATGCCCCCCATTTTGTATGAGAATTTTTTTAATTATTTAGTGAATTTAGCATTTGCTAATATAATAACAAATTCCACTTCTGAACAAAATCATCAAAGAAGGCTTTATTAAAATTAAATAATGTTAATTTATAATTACATCATTCATAAAATCAACTAAAAAATTATTATTTATTATGAATATAAAACAAAATCCCAATAATTGGGATTTTAAGTGGCTTTTTATATATGAAAATATGAATATAAAATATAAAATGAATTTCGGTTTTTAATAAATTAATAGTTACTCTTGAACTTTATTATAAAGTTTTCCAATGCCCTCAATTTCAATTTCAATCTTATCACCAGGTTTTAAAAATACTTTTGGTTCTCTTCCATATCCTACACCTCCTGGTGTTCCTGTCATAATTATTGTTCCCGGCAGAAGTGTAAAGTTCTTTGAACAATAGCTAACCAATTCTCTTGTATTAAATATTAGTTTATTTGTATTAGAATCCTGCATTATGTTACCATTTAATTTTGAAGTTATTTTTAAGTTATTAGGCTGGATAAGTTGAGTCTCAATCCAAGGTCCTATTGGGCAAAAAGTATCAAAGGACTTTGCTCTAGCCCATTGCTTATCCAATCTCTTTTGACAATCTCTTGCACTAACATCATTTGCACATGTATATCCTAATATGTAATCATCTGCTTTCTTTTCCTCTATAAATTTAGCTTCTCGCCCTATTACTATTGCGAGTTCAGCTTCGAAATCTACTTCATTTGGAGCAGCCTCTGGTAAAATAATTTCATCTTCATTACCAATTATACTAGAAGTTGCTTTTAAAAATATTAAGGGTTTTTTTGGTAAACTTGAATTAGTTTCTTTTACGTGATCTTTGTAATTTTTTCCAATAGCAATAATATTAGGAGGAAACACTGGGCTTAATATCTTTACTGATTTTACATTAACTTTTCTTGTTGTTACCTCAAATTGATCAAATATATTACCCTGTATATAATAGATCTCATTTCCTGATATTTTACCAAAAAATATCTCCCCATCTTTAATAAATCTTACAATTCTCATAACTTTCCTCCCCATAAATCTATCTCTTACTACTATATTTTATGAAAATTTAAAAATAATCTATATACATTTTTAAAATTTAGAAATAATATGAATTTTAATGATAAAAGTATTTAACAAATATATTTTAACTTTTTAATACATGTATGTTTAACTATACTTTTGTTTTCTCATGTTCAATCGTTTCTATTTTTATTTTTACATTATTTAAATGTTCATACATTAATTGCTCAGCTTTATCTGCATCTTTTTCTTCTATAGCTTTTACTATATTTCGATGTTCCTTAGTTTTTACTTTCTTTCTATAAGGAAAATAATTATCATCTATTCTGTGACTTTTTTTAGCAACCTCTTTTGAATAATTAATTAAAAAATTCAATGTAGCTTCAAGAGCACTATTTTGTGAAGCTTGGGCTAACATTCTATGAAAATGTAAATTAGCATTATCTTTTTCTTCTTTTTCCTCTCCCTCTATGTTTTCAACTAATTTTTTTAATATTTGTAATTGTTTTAGGTTTCTTCTTTTAGCCGCTAACCTTACAATTCTAGGTTCTACCATTAATCTTGCTTCAATTGCTTCATAAACATTGACATCTTTAAAATTAATATTGTGGTCTGAAACATAACCTTCAAATATATCTTCACTCATTTCAGCAATGTAAGTACCATCTCCTCTTTTAGAAACAAGAAATCCCAGCATTTCTAAGATCCTAATAGCTTCTCTAATACTATTTCTACTAACTTCAAATTTTTCAGATAATTTCCTTTCAGATGGCATTTTATCTCCTGGCTTTAAATTTCCACTTATTATTAATGAATATATTTGGTCAATAATTTGTTCTGATATTCGGTTTTTTTGAATTGGTTCAAATTTCATGATTTATCCCCCCCTATAAATTATATCAATGAATGTAATGTTAGATAAAATTATCACAAAGATATTATATAATCTTATAATATTATATAATCCAATAATTTACAAATATTATAACATATATGGTAAAGTTAATAAATCTAATCATAAAGCTAACTTATATTCTTATGAGTGTGGAAATTATATCCATGCTGATTTAAATGCAAACCGTAATATAACCAATAAATTTTTAGAGCAACAAGCTGCTTAATGGGTAATAGATTAAGTACCTGAGTACCTATATTAGTAATATTGCTAGGTTTATGCTATTAGAATGCATAGTCGGCTATTTCGGGAGGGCTGATGACACAGCCTGAAGTCAAAATCATATTGGACTACTAGAAATAGACTGGCCTCTAATCATTCGACAACCTCGTGACAGCCTCGATGGCCTAATGCCGAAACTATCATTGCTTAGTACATAAGAGAGTTTCGGGGCAAGTTTCTTTAAGGAATCCTTGTTCGCGACAATAGTAACGGGCGAGGAGGATGTCAATTAGCACTAATAATACTTTCTTGCTCTCCTGACTTATGTTGTGCAATGACCCCTATTTGATCAGCAACTTCAGTATAATTCATATCTTTGATATTAAATAAATGAGCTATAAATACATAGACACATAACGGTTTCTCTTTTTTTGTGGTTTTGCTAAACATCATAAAGAAAATTACCGGTATGTGTCCTGCTTTTATTTATCTTATGTGTATTAAATTATACAATTCAGTTATAAAGAATTTTGGGGTTAATCAATTACAGGATAAACTTCCAAACTATTACATTATTTATAAGCTGTTTTAATATCTTTTTACAAATAGCATTTTAAAGTAATATATATACTTTGTTTTATAGAATAATTTTTTAATTACTCAAAAAATATACCACAGTAAACCGATAAAAATTATCCATTGTTTTTACTTTTTCCCCTTTTAACTGATATTATAAAAATAATTTGTTATTCTTATATGCTAATTATTCAACTTCTTTTTGAAAACTTCTTTTGTAGCTATAGGCATTTTTGCAGTTAGATTACTAGTCTCAATCATATCTATTACATTTATTATTTCCTCATATTTTCTTTGTATATGTTTCTCATTTGATTTTAATAATCTTTCTGCTTCATTGCGAAAACCATTCAAATACCAAGTTTTATCTATTGAATTAAAAACAGTATCAGTAATATTATAGTGCTCAGTTATATCTTTCAATTCTACTATTAATGCTTCTGTTCCTTTAGTATAAATGCTACGACATAATTTAGATGCAGATGCTTGAGCAGGTTTTTTTCCAATAAACTCAATATTCATATTTAATTGATCAGTGATTTTCACTATTTCTTTATTATATTCTCCACTTAACATTATAGGGACTTTATGCTTAAAATTAGTTACCGATCCCATTATTGCACCATCAAGAAATATCTTATTATATTTACCTGCTAATTCTGCACCTTCTTCCATATAGGATGGTAAAGAAGCAGAAAGATCTACAAATATAGTTTTATCTTCTATTAAATTTATAAATTCTCTAATTACTAAAATTGAAGCTGAACAAGGAACTAAAGAAAATAACAAATCTAAATCATTTAGAAAATTATTTTTATCTTTATAAAGTTCAACTTCCATATCTTTAGCAATATCTTTATATTTTTCAAAATTAATGTCATAAGCTCTGATATGAAAATCATCTTCAGATAACAAACCTTCAGTAATATTTTGTCCTGCTTCTCCAAAACCAATAATACCTATTTTAATATCAAGCATTATATCCACCATCCTTTATCAAAGTTTTCTTAACCTTGTAATTCATTTTTGGCTTATCCTATAACATTACCTTCTTCAATAACAACTTTATCATCAAATTTAATGGTTGGATTTGCTATCATTACATCATAATGAATATCGGCTTTTACATCTCCCCCTAAGTTATGACTAGTTCCTATACCTATATGGGAACTGCCATACACACCATGATCATTAAGCATGAGACCATTAAAGTCTTTAATTTTAGGGTTCAAGCCAATAGCTATCTGAGCGATATTTAATACACCTTCTGAGCCCATTCCTTGTAATAAGTCATCTAAAAACTTAGCATCTTTCCCACCACTTATACTCTTTATTGCACCATTTTCAATTTCCATAATAATAGGTGCATCAACTACTCCAATACCAAAGTTAGAAACTGCTCCATCAACCACTACTGTACCATTTGCTGTCTTCTCAACAGGCGCAATATTGGCTTCAATATTTGTCAAAGATGAATACATACCCGGTTCATCTACAATACAAGAATGTGAATTTCCTTTTCTTCCTTTCAAGGAAGCGGTAAAATCAGTTCCTCCTGGAGAAGTAATGTGAACTGTTTCAGCATTTGTAAAATAATCTCCAAAACGTAAACACTCAGGACGATGTTTCTCAAAATCAGCATTTATTCCACCTATATACATCTGTTCTTCTACAAAAGCTGACATTGCTAAAACTCTTGAACCATTATCTACAGCTTCATGTACTGCCTCAGAATGAGAAATTGATTTTGCCACCGGCATTATTATTACATCTGCATCCATCATCGCATGGAATATCATGGAAGGTGGTTCCTGTCCATCAAATTCATTGGGCATCATGACTGCGGTAACAGGCTCAATACCTCTATTTAACAATACTCCAGTCAATATCTTTGAAATATCTAATCTTTCAGGATCGGTAATAATTAATACTTTTTCACCTTCTTTAACACATGCACATTTATATACAATTTTTTCAGCATTCTGCATCATTAAAACTTCTTTGCCTCTCATTAAAAAACCTCCTTATGATTTCGACTCTCTTCTATGTTTTATTGTTTTATGAATAAATGGCCATGATATTGATAGTAAAGCTAATACTAAGAATATAGCGGAAAATGGTCTAGTAAAGAATACTAAAAAGTTGCTGTCATAAATTGACATTGCTCTTCTAAATGATGTTTCGATTAATCCGCCTAAAACTAATCCTAAAACTATAGGAGCTGGTGAAAAACCAACTTTTTTAATGACAAAACCAATCACACCTGCAACTATCATAATCCACACATCTGCCACATTATTACCTAAAGAATATGAACCAATTATACAAAGTACTAACACTATAGGATTTAATATATAAACTGGAATCTTTGTAACATTAGCAAATATTTTTGCACCACCCAAACCAATAACTAGAAAGAGCAAGTTTGCTAATCCCATTGCTACAAAAATAGAATAGACAAACTTTGGCTGTGTCGCAAATAATAAAGGCCCTGGTCTCAAACCCTGTATCATTAACCCACCTAAAATAACTGCTGTTGTAGAACTGCCTGGAATACCTAGAGTAAGAGTAGGAACCATAGCTCCACCGGTAGCAGCATTATTGGCTGTTTCTGGGGCAGCCACACCTTCAAGAAGACCTGTACCAAATTTATCAGAATCTTTTGACCATCTTTTTGCTTCATTATATCCAATAAACGAAGCTACAGTACCACCTTCTGCCGGTAATATACCAACAAAAGTTCCAATAACAGCTGATCTAAGCATACTCCATTTTAACGGCCATAATTCACTAAAACTTGGTAATAGACCACTGATTTCTGTACTTGTAGTAGTTTCAATATGGGTCTGAGCTTGTCTTAATATTTCAGCAAAAGCAAATAAACCTATCATAACCGGAATAAAATTGACTCCAGATGTCAGACTTGAAAAGCCAAAAGTAAATCTATGAAATCCTGTCAAAGCATCCATACCTACAGTAGCTAAGAAAATTCCCAAGAGACCACCAATCATATTTTTCAATTCATTACCTGAAGAAATATTAGCTACCATACTAACTCCAAAAATAGCAAGACTAAAATACTCAGGGTCTGCAAACTGCAAGGCCATTTCAGCTACTTGAGGAGCAACAAATATTAATACTACAACACTAAACAAACCACCTAATCCAGAAGCTATTACCGCTGTACCAAGCGCTTTTCCTGCGTGACCCTGTTTTGATAATTCATAACCATCTAAAGTTGTTACTGCTGCTGCTGGTGTACCGGGAGTATTAACTAATATAGCAGAAATCGAACCTCCATATGTAGCTCCACAATAAAGTGCACTCAACATAGCAATAGCCGGAATAGGTGCCATAAAAAAGGTGAATGGTACAATTAAGGCTGCGCCCATTGTAGCAGATAATCCTGGTAGTGCTCCAATGGTCATACCTGATATGACTCCACCTAAAACTGCTAGTAAATTCATTGGTTCAAAAATTGCATTGAAACCCATTAATATTGAATTAAACAAATTTCCACCTCCTTATAAAAATAAAGCGTCAATAAAACCCTTAGGCATCCTTACTGAAAGAAGTTCATAAAACAACAAATAAGCTCCTAAAGTTATAAAAATAGGAGTTAAAATTAAAACTTTTAAATCTCTCTGCTTCCAAACTATTAGAAAAGCAAAAACAAAAAGAAAAATAGTAGTAAACCCTCCCAATATAGTAAAGGCAACACCAGTTAAAACCCCTAATATTGTTGTTCCAATAAACCTTTTGCGCCGATCCTCCGGTATTTTCTCTACTTCTTTTTGTTCCTCAGGATAACGATATGATTGGTATGCTAAAACTGCATTAAATAAAATAATAAGTCCTAATATTAGGCGGGGAAAAAATCTTGGTCCTAAACGATTACCTTGTTCACCAGAAACTCTAATTGAAAAAGTTGCTCCAAATAATAATAAACAAACAATAATGAAAGCAATTGCTGCTATTAATGTCGGGTTTTTCTTCATAATAATCATCTTACCCCCTTTTTTAATAGGATGGGGGTTAGACCCCCATCCATATCATTAATTTATACTTATACTCCTACATCCTCTAGACCTTCTGCAAAAATATCCCATTGTTTATCAATGAAATCTTTAAATTCTTCTTGCTTTTTAACATTGTAATCCATTCCATTATCTTCTAGGAAGTCACGATAGATATCTGTATCTGCCGCTTCTGCTAACATTGATTCTATTTTTTCAATTACTTCAGGATCAGTACCGGCTTTAACTGCAACACCTCTCCAGGTACCAAATTGAATGTCATGTCCTAATTCTTTTAATGTTGGAGTATCAGGCAAAATAGATAATCTTTTTTCACTTAATGATCCAATAACTCTTAATTTACCTGCATCAACTTGACCCATTATTTCAGATGGATTTGAAATAAATACATCAATTACTCCACTTAATGCTCCAACCATTACTTCTGCTCCACTTTCAAATACTATAGGATCATACTCTACACCAGTAGCTTTAGCCACAGCATTAATCGCTATATGATCATTACCACCAAGATGTGTTAAACCCCATTTTAAAGTTCTTTCATTACCTAGTTCAACTAAGTCTTCAAATGTTTCTATATCACTATCCGCATTTACTGCTATTGTTTGTGGGTCATGATTAAGCATAAATACTGGTTCCCAATCTTCATATGTGTAATCAACTAAGCCTCTTTCAGTTGTTGTAATTAATGTGTTTGTAATAAATAACCAAGTATAACCATCAGCATCCTGTTTCTGTACATAAGGCATAGCTCTAGCTCCACTACCACCAGGCATATTCTTTATTACTAAAGGAACTCCCATACTTTTTCTAAGTGGAATACCAACTGTTCTTGCTGTTGTATCGGAACCGCCACCTGGACTTGACCAAAGTACCCATTCAATTTCTTTTTCTGGATATTCCGCATAAGAAACAGCACCTAACGTAAATACTAGAACCATGAGTATACTTAAAACTAAGATTTTCTTCAAATTAATGACCTCCTTGATTTTTTGTGGTAATTGTTTTTAAATAATAGTCTACCCCTTTTGAAGTATTAATCAATCGTGTAAAGCGGCATCAATTCTTTTAATAAAAGAGCAGCTCTTTCATGATTGAAAACACCACATATACATGGTTTAGCCAATTTTACAGCAGCTTCTTCAATAGTTAATCTCCCTTTTTTAACTTTAACTATCATATCTTCGACTAAACCCGGAGCAACCATTGCATGTCCGCACATCGTAGTTATCTTTCGGAAATTCTCATCAGGTAATTTTTCTTCTGCTCCATGTGTACCCATTGCCAAATTTACTGAATGAGGATCAATTTCCATCTCATCAAGAATCTCTTTTACACTTGACTGTAAGCCACTTACTGTAACAGAAAGTCCTAAATCCGCTTCAATTACTCGTGTTAACACCTCCTTAAATTTTTCTTTGCTACTAAAGACACACCTGATACGAGAATTATCTTGAGTAGTATCCTTAATCACCTCTACATCTATTCCGGATAGTATATTCATACCTTTTTCATAACAGCCATAATTTGTTGGTCCAACATCAAATACTATGTCGATTAATTTCTTAATCTTTTCAGCGGCACCTTTATCATTTATTTTCATAGCAGGTGTTATTAATAAAAGAAAGTCTTTTTTTAGACTCTCTATAGAACCTTCTCGATGCAGCGTATGTGTCATATCCTATACCTCCTCGTCATTTTTTCTACCAATACCAATATTTATTTTTGCATTAGGTCTTGGTTGGAAACTATATTTAGCTAATTCTTCTTTTATTCTGATTTTCATACCTTGGTCATAACAGGTTATTAAGTCCATGGTAAATACAGTATCTATATTTTTTGCAATCTCATCTATCACCTTTAGGCATCTTGAAAGTTCTTCTTCTTTTATTGTAAATTCTACAATTGCAGATAACACTCTCTCATCTAATACTTCCTCTTTTAAAATGCCTTTTTCATTATTTTTCATAAGACCTGAAACGGGATTGTGATCTTCGAAATCATTAAACCCTTCCTCTGCTAATGCTTTCGTAATTTTTTGAACTTCACTTATTTTTGTCCCTACAGTTGGTCTTCCAACTTCAAGCCCAACTCCAACTTCACCTTTAACAAATCTATTAGTAACATCATTTGTTTTAACTTCTTCTGTTCCTCTACCCGGCATATTGGTTTCTTTATGTGTGGTAGTGGGGTCACTGAAAAACTTCCTAACCGATCTGGGATAATTAAAAATATCATCTGGTTCATATATAGCATCTACTGGACAAACTTCAGATCTTAAACAAGTACCACATTCAAAACAAAGATCTTGATCTATTTTACTTATCCCATCAATAAAATAGATAGCTACCCCAGGACAATAAGGATGACATCTACCACAACCGACACATTTATTTTCATATATTTTCATCCTATCACCTCTTTTCAAAATATATAATTTGCTAACATATTTTTTTGATTCAGCAAACTATGACTATCATGTATTTTTTTTCTATTAATTATTAATTGCTTATATATTCCCGCATTCTCTATTTCTCCAATTAATATAGCACCAACAAGTGTTCTGTCTTTAAAAAATAGTTTGAGAAATTTATCCTCTTCTATATTTATACTTCTTAAAATTTCTATATTTTCTGTATCTCTAACTCTCCCCATAGCAACTAAAGGAAGAGAGAAGATATCTACAGCATTCATATTTATGTTACCTACATAAGGCTTAGTTTTACCAGCCATATTTTCCGCAGCTTTTATTCCTTGCAATACTGCATCTGGCCATATGGAATTTAACTGGGTTTTATCTAAGGCTATATTATAACTTTCTGCAACATCTCCTACAGCATATACATCTTTTTCTTTTGTTTGTAAATACTCATCTGTCAAAATACCCCAATCAGTTTCAATTGATGTGTCTTCTAAAAAGTCAATATTAGGTTTAACACCTTTCCCTATTACAGCAAAATCTGCTTCAAATTCTTCTGTTTTTTGTCCTGATTTAACTACGAACAACAACTTGTTGTCTTTTTCTTGTATTTCTAAAACTTCAGTGTTTACTTTCACATCAACATTATTATTTTTTAAATGTTTTTGTACCAAATGTGCTGTTTCATCATCTAATACCTGAGATAATACTCTCGGAGATCTAATCAAAATTTTGATATCGATACCTTTTTTACTTAAAGCTTGAGTCATTTTTAAACTTACTAACCCTCCACCCAGTATAGCACAAGTTTTAGATTTTTTTACTTCATTTTTAATATCTTTAATGTCTTCTAAGGTTCTGATTTTATAAACTTTTTCAGAATTTATTCCTTCAGCAGAAGGAATATTGGGGTCTCCTCCAGATGCTATCAGTAATTTATCATATTTAATTAATTCATCAGTATTTAACTCAACTAACTTTTTTTCAGGTAAAATTGATGTTGCTCTTGTATTTTCATAATAATGAATATTATCTTGTTCTAAGAAGTCTTTAGAATAAATATAAAAATCTTCTTCTTCAATTTTTCCTTCCAAATAAAAAGTGGTTAATATCCTAGAATAGGGAGGGTTTGGCTCACCATTAATAATTGTTATATCAGCATCTTTATCAATTTCATTTAATTTATATGCTGCATTCATACCTGCTGGTCCACTGCCAACTATTAAATATTTCATATTACTCCTCCTTATAACTCTAAGGTATCTACGAGTTCTTCTATAGTAAAACCTTCAGGTTGGATTTTAAAGTTAGGATTTAATTTATCTAATATATTTTTATACTCTTGATATGGAGGCATAAAGGATTTTGACATCACATAAGTTTTTATCCCACTTGAAGCTAAATAAGAAGCTTGTGTAAATGCTTTAACTTGGCTCAATTCTGGGAATACTGCAATTACCTCTTTGTTTTTAAATTCCTCACCTATTTCTTTAAAATTAGGGGTTGAATAACAACTCCCAAAATAATATATGTCATCATCATTTGAAAAATATTTATTTAAACCCATTGCTGCACAGCCACTTGTTAATATTGTATATCCTAATTTTAGAAGTTTTTCTGTAGTCTTTTTTAATTTGTTATCATGAGGATATTTAATATTATTACAACCAGCAATCAAAGCAACCTTATCTGTGTTTGATAATCTATCTTTATAATTGTTTTTTAAATCAAAATTAAGATACTCTATATCTGCACTCCCACTACTTTTTGTATTATCTAAATAACCTTGATTTAAATCATTTTCATAAACAAATGGAATATTATATTCATCTGCAAGTTGTTTTAAAATAGGTTTACCACAACCAGAACCAGCAACAACTAAATCAGGAAATTTAGACATTATTATAAATTCTTGACCACCATAATTAGTTAATGGCTTGACACCTTCATATGTAAATTCATTAAGCATTGAAAATAGAGAGGTGTTTTTACTTTTCTTTAATAAATTCAATGTATCATCAGAAATTTTACCTAATAAAACTATTTTTTTATTATCTAAAGTTACATCATTTAATATTTCTTTTTTTTCTGATTCTAAATCAAGTTCCTTAAATGAATCTTCAATTAAATTAAAGGCCCTTCCAATAATCTCTTCTGCTTCTATATTTATTCCGCCATTTAAATAACTTTGTATATTTTGATTTTCTTTTAATATATCAATACTATCAACCTCTTCTATTACTTGTGCTAGCCCCGATAATAATTGTTGTACTAGGTTTTCTGAGGCAATAGTTTCTGCGTCTCGACCACAACTACCATATTTTGCATTATTTCTAAAAGGATCTATTCTACAAGGTCCTTGCATGCATTTACTACAGCATAAAGCTAATTCTCCGAATCCACAATGAGGGAGATTGTCTTCATGCATATCCCAAGATAATTCTAAATTTTCTTTAGCAGCTTTTTTTAATAAATCATCAGCAATTGGATCTATTGATCTTTTTGTAGCTTTTTCCATTATTACTTTGACCTCCCTTTAATATAATTAACAATATTATTTTGTGATCTTTTAACCTTTATCTCTCTTGCATCATCATCACTTTCTACATATTGTAAAGCCCCTGTAGGACAAGAATCTACACAAACAGGATAATCCATAAATATGCACATATCACACTTATCAGCTTTCTTTTCTTCAAGTGTATTGACTGCTGCAAAAGGACAAACCATTACACACATCCAACAAGCTATACATTTTTCATCATCGATAACAACTTTATTAGTTTCATCATCAACATAAATTGCTCCGGAAGGACAAGCATAGTAACAAGGCATATCTTCGCATTGTCTACATTGAATAGGAAGATTCTCATCACCATCAGACTGTACATCTATTCTTGGCCTAGGGGCGGGCTCTTCTAAAACTGCCTTAATAAATTCTTTGTTTTTTGATGTTCTTGTAATAGCACATTGTAATTCACATGTTTTACAGCCAACACATAAATCCATATCTACCATAATTGTCTTCATAAATTAACTCCTTTCACTCTTTATTTAATTACTGCTCATTTAGAGTAAATAATAATTTAGCTCTTTTAGAAAGGTCTAAAAGTACATTGGTTTAACCAATATGCTAAAAAATATTTTGTTACTCCTTAACTAATTATCTGAATTAACTATATTAGAAATCTGCTTACCTTCTATAAATTCAATTATTCTGTTTGCCGCTTCTTTTGCCATTCTAGTTCTTGTTTCAATAGTAGTCGTTCCAATATGGGGAGTTAAAACTACATTATTTAATTTCTTTAATCCATCTGGAACATTTGGCTCTTTTTCATATACATCTAAAGCTGCTCCCTTAATTATATCGTTTTTTAGAGCATAAATTAAAGCTTCTTGATTAATAACCTTTCCTCTAGAAGCATTTATAATAAAGGATTCCTTTTTCATACTAGATAATTCTTTAGAATCTATCAAGTGTTGTGTAGAGGGTACATAAGGAACATGAAGAGTGATATAATCCATCTCTTCTAAAATCCTATTAAAAGGTAAATATTTTACATCCAATTCAACCTCACTATTTTCATCTAAAGCTGTATCATAGTAATATACTTCCATACCAAAAGCTAATGCTCTTTTTGCAACTGCTTGTCCAATCCTGCCAAAACCTATTATTCCTAATTTTTTTAGATATAACTCATTACTAATTAATAAAAATGGGTGCCAGTTTTTATCATTCTCAAAACGAACAAATCGATCAGCTTCAATTATTCTACGACTCAAAGTTAGCATTAAAGCAAATGCTAATTCTGCTGTAGCTTCAGTGACTGCATTAGGAATATTAGTAACAACAATTCCATTCGCATTTGCAGCTTTTAAATCCACGTTATCATATCCAACTGCATACATGCTGATCATTTTGAGTTTTTTTGCTTTATTGATAAAATCTGCAGTAACTTTATAACGAACTACAATAATGGCATCAATTTCAGGAGCTTTTTCCATTATATAATCATCAGTAAATTTTTCATTTTTTTTTGGCATGATTATATCACAATATCTTTTTAATTTTTCCAATCCTTCTTCTGGTATATATTTTGTAATTAAAACTTTGCAGCTCAATAAAAAAACCTCCATTCCTTTGAATAACCTTTTATAATATTAATTTTTACTTTTTAAAATGTTTAGGATCATTATTAAAAATGAAACTTGTATTCGATTAAATATTCTGATTATTAATAATATTCAAAGGATAAATGGTATAAAGGATAATTGGTTCTACCAATATAATTCAACACAAAACTCTCTTTTCCTTCTTTTAATTTTAATTTTTTTAATTTTTTGATATTTATGACAATTATTACTTTGTATATTGCAGTTCATAATCGGTATTAATCTGACCAACAATATCACCATTACTATCTTTAATGGTCGGTCTATAATATTTTATTAGATTTTCTACCTCTTTATCACTAATGATATTATAACTTTTTAATATTTCAATTACCACAGGATATGTTGATTTTAAACTTCCATCTTCTATCTTTATAGCTATTCCTTTTTCATCAAAAGCAAATGCAAAAACCCCATCTGCTCCTGATTTAATTAAAAGGTCTCTTTTTATAGCATTATTTAATTTATTTGCAAATCTATTTGTACCCGCAACAATTTTAGGATATTTTTTCATTGCCTTCACTATTTTTTGGGCTGCATTTGAATATTTATCAGGTAATGCTTCATGATTGTTCATTAATGAATAAGAATAAGCTATATACTTTAAAGGCAAACCAAAAACTACAACTCCACACCCATCTTTTCCTTGCACAATTTTACTAGCTGGGTAATTAGTCACTTCAGCAATTGTTTCAAGCAACAGCTTCTGCACTGGGTGTTCTTTTTTATAATAATTTTTAAGGTCCCAATTAAAATATTTTGCTAAAGCTAATTGAGAAGCATGTTTCCCAGAACAAGCATGATGAGCAGGCGTGACTTTCTTGTTATTTTTACGCAAATAATTTCTTGTCTTTCGGTCAAAAGGAGGATGTGTACCACATTTTAAATCATCAATATTAAGTTCTATTTTATTTAAAATATCTTTTAATATATCTGTATGTATTTTCTCTCCACTATGAGAAGCTGCCATTAAGGCAATTTCTTTATCAGTAAATTTAAAATGGTTAGCAGCACCACTTGTAATAACAGGTAAAACTTGTAAAGGTTTTGCTGTAGACCTATAATAAACAACCTTTTCAATATTACCACAATAAGAATCCACTTTATCTTCTTTTGTAACAATTGCAATATCACCTTTATGAACATTTTCTACAAGTGGCCCTCTATATTCTTTTACTAAAATTTCTGACATAAATATACCTCCAAACAAGAATTTAAGTTTAAGTAAAGAATTATATAATAATTAATGTACTAACTAAAAATTATGAAAAAAATATAACCTGAGTAATACCTGCCGCTATCATCGCAGATATTGGGAAAAAAAGCAATCCATATACTTTTTTTAGATCAGCTGAAAAATAATCAGCTGTAAGTGCTAAGCACAAATGCAATGGTGATACTAAATAACCAAGAATTATCGAAGTAAATAAAAGAGAAATATAAGGACCTTCCACACCCGCTGGAAATAAAGGAACAAAAATCGCAAGTAAGATTCCAGTAGCAGCCATATGGACTCCAGTCACATAACCAGATATAAACCCAAGTACAATCACAACTAAAATTAAAGGTAATCCAAAACTTGCTAAACCTTCGGCAAGGATATTAATAACTCCCGAATTTTCTAAAACTGTCTTAAAAAACATAACACCTAAAATGATTAACACTAAATTATATTTAATTCCAACCTTAAAGAATTTTTTAATTCTATTTCGATATATACTTGTTTTGTTATTTTCAGGTCTATCATTAAAAATTGCGGTTATTACTCCAATTAATATTGCTAATGGAAAATACACTTTTAATCCTAGAGCCAAAACCAATGCAACAAAAATAGGTAGAAATGATTTAAAAAATATTTTTAAATTTTTAAGTATATTTCTCTTCTCTTGATTGTTATTATTATTTTTAGATTTTCTAAAAAATATAAAATAAGCCACAATTAAACCAACAAGCATAATAAAGATATTATATTTAATGATTGAAAATGCACTTTTTTCTAAAATACTACTGGCAATTATTATCGAGGAAAAAAGCGGATATACAAAATATCCGATATGTCTGAAAAAAAGATTAACTGCTGTTTTATGATTTTGGTTTATACCTATTTTATCTCCACTTTCATTAACCATTGGGGCGGATAAAATCGCTCCCCCGGGAGCAGAAAGTGTTCCTATTAATGCTGGCAGCAACATGCTTAAAATTCTTCCATCTTTAAAAATTGCTATACAGGATTCTATCATCCTTCTCATATCACCAGTTAAATCCATTAGGTACCCCAATCCACTTATCAAGGATACAACTAACATTAACTGAACAGCAGTTGGATCTTTTAACGTCATAATTATGTGTTGGAACATATCTTTAATACCAAAGCCGCTAAAAAAACTTAAAATAGTAGCTCCAATAAATAGTGATAAACCCATATTATATTTTTTAAAAATTAACAATACAGCTACAGAAAAACCTATAGCTAAGCCTACAATTTCCAATTAATCCACCTTCTTTATTTCCCTTTTACCTTAAAAATAAGAAAATATATTATATGAATTTGAGTATATTGAAATTATTAATGAAGTTTACAACGTATTATTTGTGCCTAATTTTTAAATTTTATTTACCACAATAATTTAAGACTCGCGGGATATTAAATAGTTCTTCATGTCCTAATATTTCTGCTTTCGTTTTTTTACCTGAAGCTACTTCAATAACATTATCTAATATATATTTGCCCATATTATCAATATCAGTTTCACCTAATACTATTCTACCTGCATTTATATCAATATTAAGCTCCATTTTTTCATAAGTATCATTATTCCCTGTAATCTTTAAAACTGGAGCAATTGGAAAACCAGTTGGGGTACCTCTTCCTGTAGTAAACAAAATAATTTGTGCTCCACCCGCAACTAATCCAGTGGTTGACTCACCATCTTGTCCAGGAGTATCCATGAAATTTAGTCCCTTGACCTTTAATTTCTCAGCAAATTTTATCGCTCCCACAATGGGTGATGTCCCTGTTTTATGAATATTACCTAGGGCTTTTTCTACTACAGTACTTACGCCCCCATCAAAATTTCCAGTGGATATTAAGTCAGATCTATGTTTATATCTCTCTTTAGATGTAGATAGTGCAAGTTCTGATTCTGTTTTTTTTACAGATTCTAACATACTTGATGCAACTTTATCATTTATACATCTTCTTTTTAATATGTGTTCTGCACCTAATAATTCTGTAGTTTCACTGAAAACGGATGATCCACCGGCTTCAATTAGCAAATCAGATGTTTTTCCAATAGCTGGATTGGCTGCAAAACCAGAAGTAGCATCTGTACCTCCACATTCAAGGCCAATTGTTAAATTAGATATTTCTACTTTATGACGCTTATATTTATTTACTTCCATTTTTAATTTCTGTAGTTTTTCAGTTCCTTCTGCAATTGCTTTTATGGAATCACCTACATCTTGAATAACAACTTTCTCTACAATTTTACCATTTTCTCTAACAGCTTCATAAAATTCTTGAACAGTAAACCTTTCACAACCTAGTCCCACTATTAATACTCCGCCTACATTAGGATGGGTTGCAAGATTTTTTAAGGTTCTGGCAGTTTGTTCTAAGTCTTCACCTACCTGACTACACCCAACAGAATGAGTTAGACAAACTGCATTGGGAACATTAGCAGCAATTTGTTTTGCAACATGATTAGCACAAAAAACTGAAGGAATCACTATTAAATAATTCCTTACTCCTATTGAACCATCAGCTCGTTTATATCCAAAAAAATCCATTATTTTTCACCATCTTTCAATCTGCCGCGGTCTGAGACAATATTATGATTGTGAACCCAATTACCTGGTTCAATATTTTCTTTAGCATATGCAATAATTTCACCATATTTAATTATTTTGTTTCCTTTTTTTATACTCTTTAAAGCAACTTTGTGACCAAAATTGATATTTTCTTTTAAATTAATTTTCTCATTTTCAAAAGTAAAATGATCTCCCCTACTTCCATTAGACAGAAGCACAGCAACATTATCTTTGTTGCTAATCTGCAGAATATTAATTTTCATGTTTTCTTTACTCCTCATTTACATATTTAAATAAAGCACCTTCAGCAGCATCACTTACAATTTTTGCATATGTCTGTAAAAAGCTATTATCAGAAACTTTCAATGGTACTTTTTCCCAAGTTTCTTTTCTTTTATCTAATTCTTCTTTAGAAACTTTTAACTCTAATTTGCGGGCCGGAATATCTATTTCAATTATATCTCCATCCTTTATAAAAGCAATATTCCCCCCCACTGCAGCTTCAGGAGAAACATGGCCAATACATGGACCTCTAGTTGCTCCAGAATATCTAGCATCAGTTATCATTGCAACTGATTTCCCCAAACCCATCCCCACTAATATAGCAGCAGGTAGGGACAATTCTCTCATTCCAGGTCCACCAGCTGGTCCTTCATAACGAATAACAAGAATGTCTCCTGGTTTAACCTTACCTGAAAGTAATAATTCTTTTACTTCTTCTTCAGAATCAGCAGTAACTGCTGGTCCTTTATGAACTAACATTTCATCATCCACACCGCTTTCTTTAACAATCGAACCTTTTTCAGCTAAGTTACCCTTTAGAACAGCTAAGCCGCCTTTTTCAGAAAGAGGGTCTTCGGGTGATTTGATTATATCACTAGGTTCAAATTTCACTTTCTCAAGCTCCTTACTCATCTTTTGCCCAGTTACAGTTTTGAAATCTGTAAACAATTCAGGTGATAATGCTTTCAAAATAGCATAAACTCCCCCTGCTTTATGAAAATCACTCATATTATATTTTGAGGCTGGTTTAAATTTGGCTAATAAAGGTGTTGAATTACTATATTCATCGAATATTTCCAATGGTAGTTTATAACCAATCTCAGCCGCAATAGCTTGAAGGTGAAGAATAGCATTTGTAGAACCCCCAACTGCCATTAAATAACGTATTAAATTTTTTATTGTTTTTTCATTAATCATTTCACTAGCTGTAATATTGTTTTTAACCAAACCCACTGAGATTTTTCCGATTTCTTTAGCGATATGCATTCTTTGAGAATCAACAGCAAGCATGGTAGTGGAACCAGGCAAGGTAAGACCAAGTGCTTCCACAAAAGTACTCATTGTCATTGCTGTTCCCATCATTGAACATGTACCCACAGTTGCACATGTAGTAGCTTCAATTTCATAAAATTTTTCTTCACTGATTTCACCTGATTTAACTCTACCCATGGCTTCTTTTATATCACATGTAACAAATTCTTCTTCATCAATTTCTCTTGGTAACATTACTCCACCAGTGAGAAAAACAGTAGGTAAATCCAATCGAGCTGCTGCCATTAACATACCTGGTACTATCTTATCACAAGAACACAACATTACTAAACCATCATATTGAGAAGCCTGAACCATAAGTTCAATTGAGGCAGCAATAATATCTCTTGATGGTAATATATAATGCATTCCTTTTCCTTGTGCCACAGCGTCACAAGGTGCTATAGTATTAAATTCAACTGGCATTCCACCTGCGGTATAAATTCCTTCTCTAACATATTGCGCTAATTCTCTAAGATGAAAGTGGGCAGGATTACTTTCACTAAATGAATTTACAATTGCAATTTGAGGTTTTTTAAGATCATCATCTGTATATCCCATTGTTCTATACATAGCTCTAGCATATGCTCCTGTAATACCTTCCATATGTTTTTGACTTCTTAAATCATTCATCTATTCCACCTCAATTTCATGTTGTACAATCATTCTATGTGAATAAAGAAGAACTGCAATCTGGACATCTTCACCATAATCCTCAATCGCATCATCAATAGCTTTTTGGGCTGATTCTGTAGACTTCATGTGTATCTTAGAAAAAATATCACTCTCAAGATGTGATTCAGCCATCACAACATCATACTCTGATAATACCTGGGCAACACCATAAGCTCTATGATGACCGGGTTCAAATTCTTCATAATCTCCTACAACATCTACCACTTTTTGAGGGTTTTCAAATTTTGCCAATGTATCATAATAAACATTATTATAGATACCGTCTTTCATTGGTGAAACCATTATTAATCTACCACCACTATTAATACAAGGTCTTTTTACAGCAGAACCTGCAACAGCGCAGACCCCCATAGCTGAAACGTGATAAAGATTAGAATCTTTTGGATAGCCACTGGCTACGACTAAAACATCGGCTTTAGCTGGAACT
Source organism: uncultured Halanaerobiales bacterium (assembly GCA_964430875.1). Lineage (GTDB taxonomy): Bacteria > Bacillota > Halanaerobiia > Halanaerobiales > M55B127 > M55B127. The sequence continues at coordinate 11,475 of CAYSHP010000023.1, read as the reverse complement.
TTAATTTCAAACATTTCTCTTATAGCTGATATAATATCCGCGTGTGCTTCCTTTACTTCACCAGCTTGAATATAAAACAATTGATTTGCTTCATTCATTACACCGTTTATTAAAAAATCAACTTCTGCCATTTTGGCCATTTCAAGGCTTGAAAGATAAAAAGGATTATCTTTAACAATCCCAAAACTTGCCTGTGGATGATCAATAATAGTAGGCCTGTGTGTCGAACTTATAGTTTCATCACTTGCTACACCAACCGAAACCATTTTTGCCCCCCCGCTAAAACCTGCGAATGGATGTGGAAGCACTGTACCTAAACATATTTTGAGGTCACTTTCATAAAATTCTTTATTAATCTTTACAGGATGACCAAAACTAGTTTTCCCTAAATCTATCATTTCACTGTTGAACGCACTATGACAAACTGTATTTATCTTACCATATAATCCACCTAACTTATCTTGTACTTCCTCATCATAAGCAGGCCGATGTGATCCTGGTCCGATCATAATTGTTATATTTGAGTTATCAATACCTCCTTTATTCAACTCCTTTATGATAAGGGGCAGTGCTTTTTTCTCAATATTTGGTCTAGAATGATCAGTAATAGCTATTACTGCATTTTTTTTGTCTTCTGCAATCTCACAAAGAGGTTTAGTCCCTAGTGGCTTTCTAAGAACCCTTTCAAAAGCTTCTTTCTCATCTTTGATAGGGTCTCCTTCTTCTGTTTCGTATACTCCAATTAAGTTTTTATTTGGGATTTCAACTTCAACTACATCTTTTTTACCATAAGGTATTTTTACTTTCATTTTTTATTCTCTCCTTATCTTCTCTTCTGCCTTTTTATATGCCTCCTCGTAACTTAATTTTCGTCTGGCTACACCGGTTTTAACTGCTGCTTGAGCAACTGCTGCAGCAACATGGGGGCCTACTCTTTTATCAAAAGGTTTGGGAATAACATAATCAGCTTTTAATTCATCCTCCTTGACTAGTTCAGCTAATGCTTTTGAAGCAGCTAGTTTCATTTCCATATTTATTTCTTTTGCCATCACATCTAAAGCTCCTCTAAAAATTCCAGGAAAAGCTAAAACATTATTGATCTGGTTGGGATAATCAGAACGTCCTGTTCCTACGATGTAAGCGCCAGCTTTCAAAGCTAATTCGGGATTTATCTCCGGATTAGGATTGGCCATAGGAAATACAATAGGCTTTTCTGCCATATTTTTAACCATCTCTGAAGTCATCACATCTGCAACTGAAACACCAATAAAAACATCTGCATCCTTTATTACTTCACCTAATGTACCTTTTTCTTTTTTGGGATTTGTAATTTTTGAAACTCTTTCCTTTATAATATTCAGATTATCTCTTCCTTCATAAATAGCACCACGGCTATCCAATAAAATAACATTTTTAGTTCCTTTTTCCATGATAATTTCTGCTAGTGAAATCCCCGCTGCACCAGCACCATTTATTACTACTTTTAAATCTTTAAAATCTTTTTGTACTAATTTTAGAGAATTAATCAGAGCTGCAACTGTAATAATTCCTGTTCCATGTTGATCATCATGAAAAACAGGTATTGGCAATATTTCTTTTAATCTTTCTTCAATTATAAAGCATTCGGGAGATTTGATGTCCTCGAGATTTATCCCGCCAAATACTGGTTCCAATTGTTTAACAGTTTTAATCAATTCCTCTGGTTCATCAGTGTCCAAACAAATAGGGAACCCATCAATTCCTCCAAATTCTTTAAATAAAACTGCTTTACCTTCCATTACTGGTATTGAAGCTCTAGCTCCAATATTACCTAAGCCTAGAACAGCACTACCATTTGATACTATAGCCACAAAATTACTTTTGTTAGTATATTTATAAATATCTTCACTATTTTTTTCTATTTTAAGACAAGGATAAGCAACACCAGGTGAATATGCTAAAGTTAAATCATCTTCGTTTTCAACTTTAACCTTACTTTCTACCTTTAATTTGCCGACATTTTCTTCATGCATTTTTAATGCTTTTTTTTCTAAATCTTTCAAATTGATCCCACCTTTTCATATTAATGATATTAGAATTTAACACTTATTCTTTTAGTTGAGGAAGAGTCGAAATACCATAAGGAATAACTAATATCTTGGCCTCTGGACCCAGTTCTTCAATTGCATCATTAACGGCTTCATTAATGTCTTCATAATTTCTGACAAATAATTCTCTTTTTATTTTTTCATCTAAAGATGAGATTAAAAATATTTCACTCTCTTTATGAATCATAGCAATTCTAGAAGCTTTATGTCTACCTAGAATAAATTGTTCCTCTAATTCATTAATAAGTTCATCTGGACTTAAGCCAGATGTTAAAGCTTCAGCAAAATTTTCCTCTCCTAAACCATCTTGGCAATTAGCAGCTATTATAATTTTACCACCTTTTTTTACAGCTAAGCTAGCATTTTCCATGGCTTTATGAGATTGATATAGATCAATATCTTTAGGCATACCACCGGGTGAAATAACAATAATATCAGCTAATTCTTCAATCTCACTTTTATAAATATTTTCAATATATTCTTTACCCACCCTATGAGCCGCTGTAACATCACCGGCTACAACTTTAATTACTTCTTTACTACTATTTAAAACCGCATTACACATAAAATCAACGCCAACCATTTCCCCAATCTCTTCAATTTCTTCTCTGACTGGATTACCTTCAATTTGCCCACTTCTTGCCAATGGATCCAAAAATCTTTGATGATTTTTCTTAATGGTCTCCCAACTACAAACTCCAGGAGCTAATGCTTTGGCTCCCCCACTAAATCCGGCAAAATAATGATATTCAAGATTTCCAGTAGCAATTATGAAATCTGCATTTAAAACCTGGTCAAATACTTCTGCTTTTGTTCCTCTTGTGGTGGTCCCTACATACCTACAGCTATCCACATCATGGTCTATACATTCTATTCTATCAAAAATTTCTTTACCTACCAATTTTTCTTTTTCTTCAGGCGTCTGTTTTCTATGAACTCCTAGTCCAAATACAATTTTAATTTGTTTATCTCTTATACCAGCTTCATTTAATTCTTCGACAATAGGTGGTATAAGCAAATAAGAAGGTGCTGGTCTCGAAATATCACTGGCTAAAATAACAACCTCATCATCAGTATTCACAAGTTCTTTTAACTTTTTGCTTTCTATAGGTTCAGAAAGGGCCCTTTTTACTTCTAATAAAGGCTTTTCAAGTGATTTAACATCATTAGGTAATATGGTCTTCATTAAATTTTTTTCTGGAATGTTGACTTCCAATTTTTTATTACCAAATTTTAATTCGTAAATCATAATATCTCCACCTTAATCAATATATTTTTTACATAAAGTAGGAATATCTGTTAATTTTTCAGCTACTTCTATTCCAGCTTCAAGCATTTTTTCCTTTTTAAATTTTGCACTTCCTTCTCCTCCAGCTGAAACAATTGCTCCTGCATGCCCCATTCTTTTACCTTCCGGGGCAGCTTCCCCTGCAATAAATCCAACTACAGGAGTATCCATATTATTTTTAACATATAAAGCAGCTTCTTCTTCATCAGAGCCCCCAATTTCTCCAATCAGAATTACTACTTTTGTCTCTTCATCTTCTTCAAAATAAGGTAATAATTCTTTGAATGTTATACCTTGGATTGGGTCTCCCCCAATTCCAATCACGGTAGACTGTCCAATATTTTTCATACTCAAGTTGTTGGCTGCTTCATAAGAAAGAGTTGCACTTCTTGAGATAACACCTACAGAACCTTGCGTATAAATATTATCAGACATAAATCCGATTTTGGATTTCCCAGGAGAAATAATACCAGGAGTATTGGGACCTATCAGAATACAATCATTTTTTTGTGCATAAGATCTACAAAATAACATATCATGAAATGGAATACCTTCAGCAACTGTTACGATTATTTTAACTCCCCCATCAATAGCTTCAATAATAGCATCTCTACTAAATCTGGGTGGAACAAATAAAATACTGGCATCTGCTTTAGTGACTTTTACCGCTTCTTGAACAGTATCAAAAACAGATATACCATTAATTTCTTGATTGCTTTTTCCAGGAGTAACTCCACCTACTACTTTTGTGCCATATTTTTGCATCAAATCTGCATGGAAACTACCTTCGCGACCGGTGATTCCTTGTACTAATACTTTTGTATTTTTATCAATTATTATACTCATTTTACTCACCACCCTGGTTTGTACTGACAACTTTTTTTACAACTTCATCTAAATTAGTGGCAGCTTCCAGTCCAACATCTTTTAATATCTCTATTCCTTTTTCTCTATTTGTTCCTTGTAACCTGCATACTATTGAAATATTATCAGGTACTTCTGATAATGATCCACTTACTCCTCTAGCTATTTCATCACATCTTGTAATTCCACCAAATATGTTGAATAAAATCGATTTTACATCCGCATCCTGTAATACTACTTTTACTGCTTTTTTTACTCTTTCAGCTGTTGCTCCTCCACTTAAATCAAGTATGTTAGCTGCTTTAGAACCGTTTTCTTCTAAAGAATCTAATGTGGATATTGCTAACCCGGCTCCATTACTTATAATTGAAACATCACCACTTAATTTGATAACGACAAAACCTGCTTGTCTACCTAATAACTCCAATTCATCTTCTTTTCCTTCATCCCACATAGTCATTAATTTGGGCTGCCTATATCTTGCATTATCATCCATTTCAAGTTTACCGTCAAGTGCTTTAATCTTACCATTTGATAAAATAGCTAATGGATTTATTTCTACTAAAAGACAATCATTATTTTTATAAACTTTATACAGCTTTCTTACAATAGGTAATAGTTTATCAGTTATCTTTTTATCAAAGTTAAACATTTTTGCTACCGGTGTTAAATGAAAATTTTGTAAGCCTAGAACTGGTTCAATATCAATTTTGACAACTTCTTCTGGATTAGTTTCTGCCACCTTCTCTATTTCCATTCCACCAGATCGGCTAAAAATCAGTGTATCAGTTTTTTTACTCCTATTCATTGTAAAACCTAGGTACAACTCCTCATCTATATCCATCAGTTCTTCAATTAATATTCTATTGACTTCTTCGCCTTTGATCTCTTTAGAAAAAAGTTCTTTAGCAAATTTTTCAACTTCTTTCTTTTCAGAGGCAAATTTTATTCCTCCAGCTTTCCCGCGTCCACCGACATGAACCTGTGCTTTTAAGGCTACTTTATAGTCTAGAACTTCTGCTTTTTCTACAGCCTCCTGAACTGACAGAGCCAGTTGTCCTGAGGGTATTTCTATATTATTATCTGAAAATATTTCTTTAGCTTGATATTCATAAATTTTCAATATTTCTCACTCCTTATTTCAGAGATTCATTCGCCATTTGCATTCCTAATTCAAAAGCCTTCATATTCATTTCTACTGTTCCTGCTGGTACTCTATTTTTTATTGCTTCTTTGTATAATTCATAATCTGCAAGATCAGTAAGGGCAGCAATTGCACCTATAGAAGCTATATTAGTGGGAAGAACTGTGCCTAATTCTTCTTTAACTCTTTTGGTAAAGGGAAGCAAATATATATTTTCAGTTTTGAAATCTGGAATTTCTGTTATTAAAAATGAATCTAAAATGACCAACGCATCTTCTTTTATATCTTTATAATATTTATTACATGATTTCTGAGTAAGAGCAACAAAAACATCAGGGTGTTTTACGGCTTGGTCAGTTATTTCGTCTTTTCTACCTATAACTTCTCCTCTACTAGCTCCACCACGCGCTTCTATACCATGAGATTCTCCTTGAATAACATTATAACCAAGAGAAATTAATATATCAGCACAGATTATACTTGCGAGTACAAGTCCTTGACCTCCTGAACCACTTAATCTTATTTCTAATTGCTCTATTTCTTTTAAGTTCATTTTTTCTCACCTTCTTTTGTAAAACCAGTAACCCTATCATATGTTTCTAAATATTCAGGTTTATCTTCATCTAATAAAATACCTCTTATTAATTTTCCTTCTAATTCTTCGGATGACATTTTTTCAGCTGCTTTTTTAGTAACCGTTAAATCTTTTAAATTTTTTATTAAGTCAGAAGAACGTTTCATATTATTTCTCCGACCAAATTGAGTAGGACAAGTAGTAAATATTTCTAATAAGGAAAACCCTTTATGTTGTATACCAGCTTCAATCAAGCCCTGCAATTCTTGAACATGGTAAACATCACTTCGTCCTATAAAAGTTGCTCCAGCACCTTCAGCTAATTTACAAACATCTAATTGATTTTCGGTCATTCCAAAAGGAGCTGTAGATGCAAACCTACCACTTTCAGTAGTTGGAGCATACTGTCCCCCAGTCATTCCATAAATTTCATTTGTAGCAACAATCGCTGTTAAATCGATATTTCTTCTTGAAGCATGTACAAGGTGATTACCACCAATAGCTGTTGCGTCTCCATCCCCCATAAAAACAATTACATTTAAATCTGGGTTAGCTAATTTAACTCCAGTAGCAAAGGTTAAGGCTCTACCATGAGGAGTTCTTATAGTTGGAAAATCTAAATATACAGGCATTTTACCTGCACACCCAATAGCACAAACCATTACAGTTTCTTCTTGACTTAAATCTAAATTATCAATTGCTCTAATCATAGCCTGCCAGGCAATTCCGTGGGTACATCCTGGACAGGTGAAATGTGGCATTTGATCCGTTAAAAGATATTTATCAAATTTGCTCATTATATATCCTCCTTATGAACTAATTTCTAAAATTTTATTATATAGTTCGTCTGCTCCAATATGCTCACTATCAACTCTTTGATGACTTATAACTTCAGCTCTTCCTTCAACTGCTTGTTTAACTAAACCATAAGTTTGTCCTAAATTCATCTCAGCGACTATTATTTTATCAACTCTTTTTGCCACTTCTCTCACTTCTCTTTCAGGAAATGGCCAAATTGTAATAGGTCTAATCAATTCAACTTCAATTCCTGCTTCTTTTGCTCTTTTTATCGCACCTTTTGCTGGTCTAGTGGTAGAACCAAAACCGAATAAAGCAATCTTGGCATCCTCATTCTTCTCATTCTCCACCATAACAATATCATCATAATATTTGTCTAATTTAGTATTAATTCTTCGTATACATTCATCAATAACTTGAGAGTCTAAATTAGGTATACCATTTTCACTGTGAATCATACCTGAAATGTTATATCTATAGCCACCACCTAAAGGCGGAAGTACTGGTATTCCAGTACCATCTACACGATATGGAAGATATTCATTTTGAGGTGGTGCATCAGTTCTTCTATCAAAAACCTCAATCTCACCTTTTTTTGGAAGAGTTATATTTTCTCTCATATGTGCAAGCAATTCATCCATTAATATAACAACTGGTACCATATATTTTTCTGATAGATTGAAGGCTTCAACAGTAATTTCAAAAGCTTCTTTAACAGTACCAGGCATCACAGATATTCTTGGACTATCACCATGGGAACCATATTTTGCTTGCATTATATCACCTTGCTGAGGTTTAGTCGCTCCACCTGTTGAAGGACCTACTCTTTGTGCATTGTATATAACAATTGGGACTTCAACCATGGCAGAATATCCAAGGTTCTCTTGCATTAGGCTAAAACCTGGACCACTCGTAGCAGTCATAGCTTTTTTACCAGCAGCTGAGGCTCCTATAATCACTCCTATACTGGCTAATTCATCTTCCATCTGGATAAATCTGCCACCATGAGATGGAAGTTTTTCAGATAATAACTCTATTACTTCTGTTGATGGAGTAATAGGATATCCTGCACATACTTTTACACCAGCATATAAGGCAGCTTCAGCAACCGCCTGATTACCCGACATTAAAGTTCCCTCTTTCATTCTTCACCCTCCTCAATTTCTATTGCCAAATCTGGACATCTTAATTCACATAATTTACAAGCAATACAATCTTCTTCATCTTTTACTTTTAATTTTCCTGAAATATCAATTTCTAATACATCTGTTGGACAAAAATCGACACATATACCACAGCTTTTACACCAGCCATTATTTATAATTATCTTTGCCATTAATTTGCCTCCTTTAAATCATCTAAATCTTCTTCACCTATATTTTTTCGTTCACGAATGAAAGTGTAAAAAGCAAAAAAGAATGATACTGCAATCATTACTATTAAAACCCAATTAATAAAACCTTTAAATAAAACCATTGGATTACCTCCACCCATTAGAAGAGCCCTTCTTACATTAGATTCTGCCATGGGTCCCAATATTAAAGCTAAAACTGCTGGAGCAGAATCTATATTTAATTTTCTCATTAAATATCCTAGTAAACCAAATGATAACATCAAGCCTACATCAAAAAGACTATTTTGAATTGCATATGACCCTACTATACTCAAAACAATGATTATGGGACCTAAAATGCTGGTTGGTATCTTTACAGCATTTACAAATAAGTCAGCACCATAATAACCAAGAAATAACATAATGAAATTTCCTACTAAAATTGCCCCCATAAAAGCATAAACAATATTTGCATTTTGGGCAAACAACCTTGGTCCTGGATTTAATCCCTGTATTAATAAACCACCTATTAAAACCGCTGTTACTCCATTACCCGGTACGCCAAGAGTTAATAATGGGATCAAAGAACCTCCAGTAACACCATTATTAGCTGCTTCAGAAGCTGCAATCCCTTCACTAAATCCAGTTCCATATTTTTCGGAATGTTTCGACCATCTTTTACCTTCATTATAACCTACATAAGAAGCGATATTTGCACCAGCTCCGGGGATAATACCAATCAATGTTCCTAATATACCTGACCTAATGTATGTTGGCCAAATACTTTTTATTTCTGTGAATATCTCTTTTGGAGAAATAATTTTATCTCTTTTCATGATACTAAGTCCTTTATTTAAATTTCCACTCTCTAAAGTTTCTAGAACTTGAGGTATTGAATATAATCCAATTAAGAGTATAATAACCTGTACCCCACTTAATAAATTCATATTGCCGAAAGTAAATCTAGCTGTACCAACTAGTGGATCCATTCCTACTGTACCAACAAATAGTCCAATTCCGGCTGATATAAAGCCTTTAATTGGATTATCAGCAGATAGTGTTACTATAATCGAAAGCCCAAATAAAGCTACCCAAAAATATTCTGATGGACCAAATTTAAGAGCGATTTTCGCAAGAGGGGGTGATATAAATAACAAAGCTAAAGCACTTATCACACCACCAGTAACAGAAGAAGTAATAGAAATTTTAAGAGCTTTATCTGCTTCGCCATTAATTGTCATAGGATAACCATCTAAAGTTGTTGCAACTGAAGCTGGTGTTCCAGGTACTCTAATTAATATTGCAGAAATTGAGCCTCCATAAATTGCTCCTATGTAAATACTTCCTAATAAAATTAACCCATAGGAAGGTTCCATTGCAAAAGTAATTGGAATTAATAAAGCCACCCCCATAGTAGCAGACAAACCTGGCATAGCTCCTATAGTTATACCTCCAGCCACCCCAAATACCATAAGAAAAAAACCGTAAAAACTAAAAATTACTGAAAATGCTTCTAATAACGAACCCCACATATACTTACCTCCTTAATTATTTCAAGATAATATTCCCATTGGTAGTGGTACATTTAAGAATAATCTAAATACTAAATATAAAAATGTACTAAATGCAAGAGGATAAATAAATAATATTACTTTATTTTTATACCCAAGAAACAGGGAAAGCCCGAATAAAAATAATGGTGTAACAATAAAGTAACCAATATAGTCAATTGAAATAAAATATATTATTGTAATAAAAATAATAATACTAATTCGTTTTAAGTTAATATTTTCTTCAGTCTCTTGTTCTTTATATAGGTCAAACTGGGCTGAAATAAAAAGTGCAATAGATAACACAATCCCCCCAATAAAAATACCTTTGCTAAAAGAACCAGCACCCCTTCCATAATGAGAAGCAGTATTATAGCCGAGTATACTTAAAATGAGAATTACAATTGATGTAATTTTATCTTTTAAGGCCATCTTCATCTAAAAGTTTCTCTCCCTTCGATTATTAATCCAGCAGGAGAAGAAACTTCTCCTACTGGAATTATATTTATTCTTTTACCATTGGAATTTTGCATGTAATTCTTTTATATTACTATTATATCTATCAACTACTTTTTGAGCGTCTTCTAATACTTGAATATCAAGTGGCTGTTGCGCTTTTGTTGCTTTTTCAACGAATTCAGGATCATTAGCTGCCTTTTTTGCTGCTGCTCCTAGTATTTGAACAATTTCATCTGGTGTGCCGGGAACACAAGAAATACCACGACTAGAACCAGATATTACTTCATAGCCTAGTTCGGTAAAAGTAGGAACATCAGGTAAATCTCCATATCTTTCCTCAGACATTACACCTAATACTCTCATTTGGCCAGATTCCACAAACTGTACAGCTTCACTAGCATTAATAGCGGAAGCCATAATATGCCCACCAAGTAAAGCTGTTCTATTTGGTGCTGCACCTGTGAAGGGCACTGCAGTAAATTTAACACCAGTTCTATCTTGAAGCATTAAGGTTGCTATATAGTCATCTCCACCAATTCCAGAGTTACCTATTGTAACTGAGCCAGGATTCTCTTCAGCATATGTGATTAATGATTCTAAATCTGGGAATCTATCATCTTCAGCTCTAACAACAATTACACCTGGATCTGTAACTAAGTTAATTAATGGTATAAATCCTTCAACTGTATATTTTGTTTCTCTCATTAAAGGATTTGAAACCATATGAGGTAAATTAGTAAATCCAATTGAATATCCATCAGGTTTTTGATTATATAACCAAGTGATACCCACCTCAGCATTAGAACCTGGCTTGTTCAAAATTGGAATACTTGTGTCTAATTGTTCTTCAAGAAATGGTGCAAATAATCTAGCTATAACATCTGTTCCTCCACCAGCAGACCATGGTACCATAAGTGTAATTGGCTTACTTGGATAATCCTGAGCAATAACACCACTAGTTAGACTTACAATCATTAACCCCATTAGGACATATATCATAATACGTTTCATAAAATAAATTTCCTCCCTTTTTTAGTTCATTAATTTTTTTAAATCAGTAAATCTTTTTAAAACAATTTCACCCCCTTATATTATTATTTATCTTCAACTTCTCTTGTAGCAATAATATTACAATCAATACCTCTTGGATTTTCTATTATTATGTCTCCTATGTTTATAGGCGCATTGACTTTTAAAACCTTTAATTCTTCCATGATATCCATAATATTTTCTAAAGGAACGGGTTTATCAGATTTAACACTAACAAGAGAAGTATCACCACCTTTTACCATAACAGAAGATGTTAAAATCCTTAACGGATCTTTTATTTCCTGTCTAGCATATTCTTTCCCCTTCAAACAAACAGCACCTTCGATTT
>CAYSHP010000022.1:0-32870 GCA_964430875.1 uncultured Halanaerobiales bacterium | reverse complement strand
TTAAGGATCTCATCGGGTTTGATCAATGTCCCGTCATATTTATTAATTCCATGTACCTCACCATTACCAAATACATGTTCTTTAACTTCTTTGATAATCTGGCCTCTATTTAATTCCGGTACAATTATTGTATCGACATTTTCACTTAATTCTTTAACATATTTTTCAGGAAATGGCCATAAGGTTTGTAATTTTACCCAGCCAGCTTTGATACCTTGAGCCCTAGCCTGACTAACTGCATTTATGGCGGAGCGCATTGTAGATCCATAAGCTAAAACAACTATCTCATCATCATCTCTAATATCCTCTTCATAAAGACTGATAATATCCATATTATTTTCTATTTTCGCCATTAATCTATCCATTAATTTTTTGGCATCTTCATTTGTACCGCGTGGAAATCCGGTTTTATCATGGAATAAACCGGTAGTATGGTACCTATAGCCTTCTCCATAAGCAGGCATTGGAGGTATAAGATCCTCTGTTTCCTCATAGGGATTAAAGTCTTCAGGTCCAACTTCTGGTTTTTTACGGTCCCATATTTCTATTTCATCTTCATCTGGTAAAATGACTTTTTCTCTCATATGTCCGACAATTTCATCTAAAAGTAATATTACGGGGGTTCTAAATCTTTCAGCAAAGTTAAAAGCGGTAACGGTCAGTTCAAATGTCTCTTTAACTGAGGAAGGAGCAAGCGCTATTACAGGGTGATCTCCATGTGTACCCCATTTAGCCTGCATTACATCTCCCTGTGAAGGTGAAGTTGGGAGGCCTGTAGAGGGTCCAACTCTCTGTACATTTACAACAACACAAGGTGCTTCAATCATCATTCCTAACCCTAAATTCTCCTGTTTTAATGAAAAACCGGGTCCACTGGTCGCTGTGATAGATTTAAGGCCGCTTAGGGAAGCACCAATCACACAAGCCATACTAGCTAGTTCATCTTCCATTTGTATAAATTTCCCACCATTTACAGGTAACTTTTCAGCTAACCCTTCCGCTATTTCGGAAGCGGGAGTTATGGGATAACCGGCAAAAAAGCGGGCTCCTGCAGCAATAGCTCCTTCAACAACTGCTTCATCTCCTTGTAATAATTTAGCATTATTATTCATCTTTTTCCACCACCTCTAATACAAAGTCGGGACAGCTTAGTTCACAATTATAACATCCAACACAATTATCAATATCAGTAATGGTTATTTGTCCTTTTTTTACTTCCAGGACATCGGTAGGACAGTACATAACACATATTTCACAACCCTTACAACGTTCTGGATGAGTGATTTCAACCTTACCATCGTTCGGCATTAAATCAGCTCCTTAAATTATTGGTTTTACCTCTTTATTAATTTCTGTATAAACTCATAGTTGAATAATACATCAACCAAATCATTATTTCAATATCAAATTTTAAAAACCTTTAATTAATCAAAAAAAATATTCAGGGATTATATACTATAACCCCTGAATATCCAATGTTTTAAGCCTTATTCTTCCTTCATAAATGGATAAGAAAAATCAGTAGGTGGATTTAAGTTCTCTTTAACTGATCTCGGTGAGACCCACCTCATAAGATTCCACTTGCTGCCTGCCTTATCATTTGTACCAGACTTTCGGGCTCCCCCAAATGGTTGCTGGCCAACTACAGCTCCTGTTGGCTTATCATTAATATAGAAGTTACCAGCTGCCTGTTTTAAAAATTTTTCAGCTATTTTAACAGCTTTTCTATCTTTAGCAAAAATACTACCTGTTAAACCATAAGGAGAAGTTTGATCACAAAGTTGCAATGTTTTTTCAAATTCATCTTTATTATATACATATATTGTTAAAACCGGACCGAAGATCTCTTCTTCCATAGTTTTAAATTTGGGATTATCGGTTAAAATAATGGTGGGGTTAATATAATAACCCTTAGATTTATCATATTCACCACCGGCTATAACTTCAGCATCTTCAGCTTTTTTAGCATATTCAATATAGCCTGAGATCTTTTCAAAAGCGGGAGCATCAATAACTGCATTAATGAAGTTTGTAAAGTCATCAACCGGTCCCATCTTAAGGTTTTCAGTCTGCTTAATTAAGTCATCCTTTATTTCAGGCCATAAATTATTAGGTATATAGGAGCGAGAAGCAGCTGAACATTTTTGCCCTTGATATTCAAAAGCCCCTCTTACTAAAGCTGTTATTAACTCATCCTTATCAGCTGAATGATGAGCAAAAATAAAGTCTTTCCCACCAGTTTCACCTACTATTCTAGGATAAGTATTATATTTTTCTACATTAGTACCTACTTCTTTATACATTTGATTTAAAGTATTTACAGAACCTGTAAAGTGGATTCCAGCAAGTTCTTTTCTTTTAGTTACTAGTGGTCCAACTTCAGAACCTTTACCTGGTATAAAGTTAATAACTCCTGCAGGTAGGCCGGCTCTCATTAATAACTTCATAAAAAAGTAGTTAGAATATACTGCCGTAGAAGCAGGCTTCCATAAAACAGTATTACCCATTAAAGCAGGGGCAGTTGGTAGATTTCCACCAATAGAAGTGAAGTTAAAAGGTGGTACTGCAAAGATAAATCCTTCTAATGGCCTATATTCCATCCTATTTAAAATATCTTCGGTTGAACTAGGTTGGTTTTGATAAATTTCAGTCATAAAATATGAATTAAAGCGTAAGAAGTCAATTAACTCACAAGCTGAATCAATTTCAGCCTGAAAAACATTTTTACTCTGACATAACATGGTGGCTGCATTTATTTCAGCTCTTTTAGGCCCCGCTAATAATGAAGCTGCTTTTAAGAAAATCGCAGCTCTTTTTTCCCAGGAAGTATTTTCCCACTCTTTTTTAGCTGCAAGAGATGCTTTTATTGCTTCATTTACTTCTTTTTCACCTGCCATATGGTACTTGCCTAATACTATATCATGGTTATGAGGTGCTCTAATCTCCTTTGTGTTACCAGTTTTAACTTCATTACCATTTATAATTAACGGTATCTCAACTGGATTATTTTTTAGTTCTTTTAATTTAGTCTTTAGTTCAATTTTTTCTTGACTGCCTGGTTCATAACTTAAGATTGGTTCATTATTAGGTCTTTTTAAACTAAAAATATCATTTGCACTCAACTTAAATCCCTCCTATAAATTTTAAACAACTGACGGTTCTAATATTAATCGGTCCTGATCAAATCTTTTTAAATCCAATTCAATGTCAATACTTAACTTATCACCTGTAATCATTTCTGCCATTAAAATACCGGTCATTGGAGCTATCATAAACCCATGACCACTAAATCCGACCGCCATAAAATAACCTTCAACTTGATCCGATTCATCCAAAATTGGTTGGGCATCAGGTGTCACATTATATAGGCCGGCCCACTGCCTAATTACCCTGATATCTTTTAAAAAGGGCAGTAAATAGGTTGCCTTTTTAGACATTTCTTCTAAAAACTGCCAACTAGCTCTTATATTATGGCTCTCCGGTTCATTTGGATCACCATAACCCATTACAAAACTCCCATCAGGAGTCTGCTGGCAGTAAATGTTATATGAAAATGACATCACCATCGGTTTTAAAATTGGGTTTACCTGTTCGGTAACTAAGATCTCATGCCTTTCAGCCTTAGTTGGAATCTCAATTCCGGCCATCTTGCCCACTTCCTTTGAAAATCCTCCAGCTGCATTAACAACCCGGTTTGTCTCAATCTCGCCTTTATCTGTAATGACCTTTTTAATTTTACCATTTTTAACTACAATATCTTCTGCTTTTGTATAGGTATAAAATTTTACCTCTTTTCTTTCAGCAGCTTCCACATAGGCTTGATTGACTCTAAAAGGATTAGCATGCCCATCTGTGGGACAAAAAGCTGCACCCTCAACCCCTGTAACATTTAATTGTGGTACTATTTTTTGGGCTTCTTTTACTGATAAAAGTCGAGATGGAATATCTAAACTATGTTGTAATTTTATATTTTCTTTAAACTGATCTAATTCCTTTTTTGAATAAGCTAATAGTAGGTAACCGCCCTGTTTTAATTCAATATCTCTTGTAGTATTAAGAATTTCATTCATGTTTTCAAATATTTCCATACTTTTCCGGGATAAAAGGCAGTTCATCTTAGTACCCCACTGCTGTCTAATACCGGCTCCACAACTACCTGTAGAACCACTGGATATGTAGTTTTTTTCCAAAACTACAATATCCTTCATTCCTCTATCTGCCAAGTTATAGGCAATAGAAGCTCCTATTACACCCCCACCTATAATTACAATATTGGCCTTATTTATCATCTGTATCACCTACTAATTCCCCCATTTTAATACCGGTAAGAGGTGGTCTATTGGTAGGCATTTTGATATCTTCCATTGTTTTATCTGTCATTTTACAAATTTCACGAGCAGCTAGTTCTAAACAGATATTACCACGACAGGGTCCCATACCTAAACGAAGCGCTCTTTTAATATCATCTAAGGTAGTATACCCTTCCTTAATTAAATCTCTTAACTCCTTTAAAGTAATATCTTCACAACGACAAATTATTGTTTCATCATTCATTGAGTTCACCAACTTCTATATTCCTTACTTCCATAAGATGCTTTTCTGGAACTTTTATTGTAACTACAGCTGTTTTATCATTATTCTTTGGAGCTCTTATCTTTATAACTTCAGCTTCACATACCGCATTACCTGCCCGGCCTAACCCAAGTACCTTTTTCCCTTTTTCAGGCAGGGGTAAAAACTCATAAGGTAAGCTAACTGTCTTTTTCTTATAATCAACTACAAAAATTGCTAATCCGGGACAGCTTGCAATACAGTTACCACAACCCGTACATTTTTCGGCTATTAATTCAGGCCTATCATTTATATCTTCAAACTCCTTTATTGCCCCAAAAGGACAGCTGTAAAAGCAAGGATCACAGGGTATTTCTTTAAAACATTCAATTACAGCTACCGGACCTTCCTTTAATCTTTTCTTATTAGGTTTAACTTTATCTATATCCTCTGATGTGGGAATACCTGTTTTTTCCAGCATCTTCTTTACCCCTCGCTTTTTTTAGCCCTTTTCTAATTACCTTACCAACCGGGCCATTCCTTAATTTATTTAATTCATTTTTTAGTCTATTTAATTCTTCAAATAATTGAGAATTGGAATATCCTATTTCAGATACAGCCTTTAAGCCGGCTAATTCACCTTCTAGCATGGCAGCTGTTGCTTCTTCAATTCCAGCTGCGTCACCAGCCACAAAAATATGGTCATTGGTAGTTTTTAGATTTTCATCTCTAAGTGGTACATCTCCACCTAATTCTGGGATATAAGCCATTTCACATTCTGCTTGAATTAAAAGGTCTGCTAGCGGACGCAAACCAACAGCTAAACAAACCGTATCTGCTTTAATTATTTGTTCTGATCCTTCCACCATATTCCAGTTCTCATCTAATTTGACCATTTCCACAGCCTCTACTGATTTTTCTCCAATTGCTTTTTTTATGGAATGACTAGTATAGATAGGAACTTTAGCACGCCTGATTTTAGAAGCGTGTACTAAATAACCACCTATCTTAGGGGCTGCTTCAATCACTGCTGCCACTTCAACACCTGCCTGTAAAAGCTGATAGCTCACAATCAGGCCGATATTACCAGCCCCTACCATAACAACTTTTTGACCGGGTAAAATACCATATAAGTTCATTAAAGTCTGGACTGCCCCCGCACCATAAACTCCTGGTAGATCATTATTCTCAAAAGCTAACATCTTTTCAGAAGCACCGGTCGCAATAATTACCTTTTTAGGTTTAATCTTGATAAACTCATCTTGATAGGAAACAGTGACAACTTTATCTTCATAATATCCCTGTGCGGTTGCCTCGGTAAGAACTTCAATCTTGGTATGATTTTTAATCTTTTTAGTCAGTTCTTCAGCAATTTTAATACCTCTTATCCCAGCCTGTTCTTCTTTAGAACCAAAGAAACGATGGGTCTGTTTAATTAACTGCCCCCCTAGTTCATGGTACTTCTCTATAATGATCACTGAGGCACCATTTTCAGCCGCTTTTAGAGCAGCTGTCATACCAGCAGGACCACCGCCAATTACTAATATATCAATCTTATTCACTGATATCACCTTTTCCAACCTCTTCTTTAACAACCATTCCTTCTTGAACTTTTGTAATACATGTTTTGACATTGGGTGTTCCATCAACTACCATATGACAGGAAGAACAGTTCCCAATAGCACAAAACAGGCCCCTTGGTCTTTCATATTTGCTGCTTATCTTTAAAACTCTTATTCCAGCTGCATAAAGAGCGGCTGCTATGGTTTCTCCCTCATATGCCTTTATTTTTTTCCCATTATAGGTAAATGTTATTTCTCTTTTTCTATCAAAATCTAAAATTGGATGCTCCTTAATGCGCATTTGACTCCCCCTTATTTTCTATTCATTAATTAAGGGCTTCATAGCTCTTTCAAATTCATCTACTACTTCTGGTATTGGATCCTCACCAAAGTAACTTATTAAATAGATAACTAAGGCAGATAAGAAAAATCCAGGTATTATTTCATATAAACCAGTATAGGCAAAAAAGTTCTTCCAGATTATTACTACTACTCCACCTGTAATAATACCGCCTAAAACACCATTTCTAGATGTCTTTTTCCAAAACAAGCTAAAAAGAATAGCCGGCCCAAAGGAAGCACCTAGACCTGCCCAAGCATAGGCAACTATATCAAGAATGGTTCCACCTGACAGAGCGAAAAATAGTGCTATAACGGTAATAAATAATACTGCTAATCTACTTACCCAGAGTAGTTCTTTCTGACTGGCACTTGGCCTAAATAGTGCTTTATAAAAGTCTTCTGCTAAAGCACTTGATGATACTAATAGTTGTGAATCTATAGTACTCATAATCGCAGCCAGAACCGCGGCTAAAAATACACCTGCTACCCAGGGATTAAATAATTTCTGTAATAAAACTAAAAATACTGTTTCCGTGTTTTCTAAAGCCTCCGGTGCAGCAATAATACCTAAAATCCCTACAAATACAGCCCCAATTAAACTTACAACTACCCAGGTTACACCTACAAACTGAGATACAGGAATTTGTTTGGCAGATTTAATACCCATAAACCTCACTAAAATATGGGGCATGCCAAAGTATCCCAAACCCCAACCTAATAGTGAAATAAGGGATATAAAACTCATATTATCAGAGGTTGTAACCCATTTTGCTTCTGCCGCAAAATCATAGGAGACTATCTTGCCTGCATTTAATAAGTCTGGATTGATGCTTGCTATCTGACCCCAAACTTCTGAAAGTCCACCCCTAATTGATATTAATGCAATAGGAACAATTAATAATGCTAAAACCATTAATGAACCCTGTACAAAGTCAGTCCAACTTACTGCTAAAAACCCTCCTAAAAAGGTATAAAGTCCTATTATGATAACTGCTAGGACTACAGCTAACTGGTAATTAATTCCAAGAATATTTTCAAAAAGCAGACCTCCCGCAACTAACCCGGAAGATACATAAATAGTAAAAAATATTAAAATAGCCAAGGCAGTTACAATTCTTAAAGCTCTACTTTTGTCCTTAAACCTATTTTCAAAAAAATCGGCAATTGTTATAGAGTCTACTATCTCCGTATACCTTCTCAATCTCTGTGCTGTAAACTGCCAATTTAGATAAGTACCTATTGCTAATCCAATACCTATCCACATTCCATTGAAACCACCTGCATAAATTGCACCCGGGAATCCCATTAAAAGCCAACCACTCATATCACTAGCTTGAGCACTTAAGGCAGTTACAAATGGATTTAAGGTCCGTCCACCTAAAAAGTAATCGGATATGTTCTCATTTTGGCGATAGTAATAGTATCCAATTAACAGCATCCCCAAAATATAAATTGAAAAAGTTACTAATACGGGATCCATTAACTGTCACCCCCTCTTGTTTTAAGCAAACGAAAGAGTGACAGTAAGACAATTAATAAATTAGGTGCTAATAACCAAAACCAAGTTGAAATAGGTAAACTATTATTCATACTCTCTACTCACTACTCCCTTCTTTAATTTTTATAATTATACCATATATAGGTATTTATGCAAGTGATTATCCCCTCCAGTTTTAATTTATAAAATTTTGAATATTTTTATGTTCACATCAATATTACTTCTTTAATTTTAAGTTAAATCCTTCGATTAAATCAATAAATTTGGATAATTTATCTAAAATTAAGAAAAAACTTTCCATTATTTAATTAAGGATAAAACAGCTCTTATCTATTAAATAAAAGGAAATAGGCAGTATTTATAGAAATATAATAATAATGAATATAAGGCAGAGGTGATATTATTGATAACAACTGTAACTTTAAATCCCTCCATTGATAGAGAATATTTCATCGATGAACATAAACCCATGAAAGATCAATATATTTATGAGGATGAAAATTTAAAAGTCTATCCCGGAGGAAAAGGATTAATAGCTGCTATTAATCTAAAAAACTTAGGTTATTCAGACGTTCAAAATATTGGTTTTATAGGAGGTAAACAAGGTCTTTTCTTCGAGAAGATGGTACAGGATTTTCAGGTTACCACAAACTATGTTTACACCTCTCAAGAGATGAGAAATAATATAAAAATTATTGCACAAAATCCTCCTAGTAACACTCTTTATAATGATTATACTTATTCAGTAAGTGAAAGAAGTGTTAAGGAATTAAAAAAACGTTTTAAAAGAAGTATCAGAGAAAGTGAGTTAATTATGATTGCAGGTTCAATTCCCGCTGGTATGAGTTTTGATATTTATTATGAATTAATAGAAATCTGTAATGAACTTGGTAAAGACGTCTATCTTAAAGCCAGTGGAGAAGCCCTAAATAGGGCTTTAAAAGCAAACCCTAAATTTGTAGTTCCTTACTTTAAACACACCCATAAGATTTTAGATGTTGAAGTCGAAGAACTTGATGATTACATTCAAATGGGCAGAAAGCTGCAAAAAGAAGGTGCTCAATATGTAATACTCCCTTTTCATACTAATAGATTACTTTTTGATAAAAATGGATCTATATATATGCTTTCACCGCGCGAATACTGTATCAGAAACTTACTTGGAGCTGGTGATGCATATAATGCCGCCTTTTTTGACTATATCTATCAAAACGGATTTGACTTTTTAGAAGCAAATAGATATGCCGGAGCAGCTGCTTTAGATATTGCTGAACATAAAATAGTTTTTCTCCAGAATAGAGAAGAAATTGAAAAAAATGTTGATAATATGTTAATTGAAGAACTGGAGGTCTAAGTATGGCTATAGTTAAAAATTATATGATGAGATCCTTAAATTCAGTTTCATATGATGACAAAATTGAAGATGCAATTATTTATATGCACAAAACTGAAATGCCTATCTTGCCTGTTGTAGATGAAGAAAACCATTTTATAGGAACCATTTATAGTAAAATTATATTAAAAAACATTATTCCTGAACAGTATGGCTTTATAAACAGCCAAAGAATTTTGTATGATAGAAACCAAGCAGCTGAAAATTTAAGTGAAATAAAGTATAGAAAAGTTGAGGAATATATGATTACAAATACTGATACTGTACTGGAAAGAGATAATATGGATAAGATTGCTGATATAATGTTAAATAATAAAGAATCTTATTTGTTTGTAACAAATGATCAAGGTCATTTAAGAGGATATATCTCACGGGGAGATTTACTCTATTATTTATTATGTTCTGAAGGTGAATGTGAGTATTAATTATTTATTTTGCTAAATTAATTACGAGTATAAAGAAGGTCTTATTATGGATTCTGAGATGTTAGCAAAAATATATCAATATGAAGAGTGGTTTATGGAACATCAAATTAGTGAAAAGGAACTTTATTTGATTGCTTTCTTTATAGTAACCGCTCTTCTTATTGTAATTTTTTCCAAAAAATATAATATTCCGATTGTAGTCGGTTATGTCTTTTTGGGTATTTTATTGAGTATCGAAGTAATCAATGCGATTCCTTTTTTAAAATTAGAGTATAAGGTTTGGTATGCCTATATTATAAATAGCTTTGAATATGTAACTACCCTGGCACTTGGTTTTATTGCTTTTACGATTGGAAGTGAGCTATCTTTAAAATTATTTAAAAAGTTAGGTAAAAGCATTACATATATAGTTTTAATCCAGGGCCTTGGTGCCTTTTTTATGGTTTTTATAGGGGTTTTATTAATTGGTTATAAACTATACATTGCTTTGCTTTTGGGAGCTATTGCTTCCGCGACAGCTCCAGCTGCTACTGTTATGGTTATCCAAGAATATAATGCTAAGGGTCCTGTGACTTCAATGATTATGGCCGTGGTAGGTTTAGATGATGCCCTGGCCTTAATTTTATTTAGTATTGTAAATCCAATCGCATACAATCAATATAGTGGGGGAGCATCTTTAAGCATAAGCCATATGGTATTTGTACCCATAATTGAAGTGGTTGGATCTATTGTCGTCGGTATTGTAATTGGATATGTCTCTGTAAAATTACAGGAACGTTATGAAGATAAAACAAAGAAAGTTTTAACTCTTATTGCTACCATAGTAAGTGGATTGGCAATAGCAACTTTATTTGACTTATCACCTTTAATTACCAATATGACCATAGGTTTTTCCTATAGAAACTTTGCAAGTAAAAACTTAAATATTGCTGATTATATGGAAACAATTACCATACCTTTATATGCTATGTTCTTTATCTTAGCTGGTACAGAGATTAGATTTTCTGCAATTGATTCACCTTTTGTCCTCTTGGCTTTTGTCTATACATTAACTAGGGTAATTGGCAAAATTGGTGGCGCTTCTTTAGGTGGAATTCTATCTAATGCTTCTGAAAACATAAAAAAATATGTAGGACTGGGTTTACTGCCACAAAGTGGTGTAGCTATAGCATTAGCTTACACCGTGCAGCAGGAGTTTGCCCAGGCCAACATAGGACAGTTAATCTTTAATATCTTATTATTCACAGCCGCTCTTACTGAAATTTTCGGATCTTTTGCTACTAAATACGCACTTGAAAAATCAAATGAAATTAATAAATCTGAAGCAGTTTAATCAACTATTGATATTTAATCGTCTAGTAACCGATGCCATAATGAAGTAACTGACACCAATTAAAAGAATAATTGTCGCTCCCGAAGGGATATTAATTAAATAAGAAAGCCAAAGTCCGCTCATCGTAAATATAACTCCAAAGACAATAGCTAAATAAATAATCTTTTTAAAATCATAGGTAAAAAGTTTAGCCATAGCAGGTGGAGCGGTGAGTAAGGCTATGATAAGAATTATGCCTGTAACCCTGATTAAAACTATTACCGTAAGCGCAATCAAGATAAACAGAAAGTATTCATAAAAATCGGTATTAAGTCCCCTTACATAAGAAAATTCCTCATCAAAAAGATAAGCTTTCCACTGATTAAATAAAGCAGTAATTGCTAAAACTACTACTATAACTAATATAAACATTATATTTAAATCCATATCTGTTACTGTTAAAATATCACCAAATAAATAAGAAGACATATCAGGGGGATAACCCTGCATAAATGAAATAAACATGATACCAAGTGACATTCCCATCGCCCACATGATACCAATTAAAGTATCAGAATGCACTTCTGTTCTTTTTCTGATTTTTACAATAATTACTGAAGAAAGAAGGGCAAAAAATAACGCCCCAAAAATTGGTTCAATATTGAGATAATATCCCAAACCCACTCCCCCAAATGAGGTGTGCGCTATACCTCCACTCATCATTACAAGATTCTTTTCAATTATGATAGTACCAATAATTCCACAGACTACACTTGCCATTAAGGCTGAATAAACAGCATTTTGCAGGAAGTTATACTTTAAAATTGCTTCAATCATTATGATCACCTTCATCATGTTCTGCTAATACACGGTGTGGTACTCCATGAGCTATTAGCTCAACAGGACATCCATATACCTGATCTAGATCTTCCCTGGTAATATTTTTATCCCCATGATAATGTAAGTTTCTATTTAAACAGGCTACACTATCAAAATGTGTAGAAATTGCAGTAATATCATGTGTAACAACAAGAATAGTAATGTCTTTATTGATCTCTTTTAAAATACTATATATATTACCTCTTGCCTCAGCATCAAGACTAGCAGTAGGTTCATCTAATAGTAAAATTTCTGGTTCAGCTGCTAACGCCCTGCCTATTAAAACTCTTTGGAGTTGTCCACCCGATAAGCGACCAATCTGTCGATCTCTTATTTCATAAATATCTAAATCTTTCATGATCTCTTTAGAAAATTCTTTGTCTTCTTGGCTATAATTAAAGAAAAGCCCTTTTTGATCAGTAATTCTACCCATCAAAATTACATCTTCCACATTTATTGGAAAATTTTTATCAAAATCAGAAATTTGGGGAACATAGCCCACCAATTTTCTGCCTTCTTTTATACTATGACCTTTAATTTTCACTTCTCCACTATCTGGATTGATAAGCCCTAATATTATTTTAAGGAGGGTAGTTTTCCCCCCTCCATTTGGACCTATAATAGCTAGAAACTGACCTTGGAAAACGGTCAAATTTACATTTTCGAGCACATTAACCTCATTAAAAGTTAAATATACATTTTTAACCTCAATTACCTTTTCCTCATCCATACTTTATTCAACCCCACTAATCTTTTTCGCCATTTCAATAAGATTAGCTAAATAATCTTCTGCCAACGGGTCTAATTTGACTAATTCTGCCTTTGTTTCTTCAGCAATGGCTTCAGTTTGACGGCTGTCAATCTCAGCTTGATAAAATATCTTCTTTATATTATTTTCTTTAGCAAAATCTATAATTTCTTGCAGATGTTTAGCGGTTGCTTCTTTACCGCCTTCTTCTATGGAAACTATCTCAAGCCCATATTCTTCTGCAAAATAACCAAAGGAAGGATGATAAACAAGCATATATTTATTTTCTTTTTTATCAATTATTTCTTTAACTCTTTGGTTTGTTTTTCTAATATTCTTTATATATTCTTCAGCATTTTTTTGGTAAAATTCATCATTAGCTGGGTCTTGTTTGCTTAACTCATCACTGATAATATTTACCATGTAGATAACTCTTTTTGGTGATAACCAGATATGGGGATCTCTACTGCCGTTAGGAAAAGTCCTATTCTCAAATTTTTTACCCACTAATTCAGCTAGCTTAACTACTTCTATTTCAGGATTAAACTGTTTGACTTTTGGTAAAATATTTTGCAGATCAGCCGGTACTCCCATCGAAAAATATATTTTGGCATCAGAAAGTTTGGTAAGTTCAGAAGGTCGTGGAGCATAGTTTCCTGGGCTATAACCTGGTGGTATCATAACTGTTACTTCACTTTTGTCTTCAGCAACAGCCTTTACAAATTGTTTTTGTGGTACAATCGTTACAGCTACATCTACTGCACTTACCCCTATAGAAAAGCTAATTAGTGCAAATAATGTGATCATTAATAGTAATATAAACTTTTTATTATACATAACCTCACCACCTCAGTTCTACTTTACTTTTTTTGATAGTATTTTTGCTTATTCTCATACATTTTTTTATCAGCTTGATCAATTAATTCATCTAATTTTAAACCATCATCTTTCTTCTTTTGAGCAAAACCATGGCTTAAACTTATTTTATAAGTTTTATCAGAATTTTTATTCCACTTTTTAATATTTTCTTTGATTCTTTCCCACACTTCTGTTACTTCTTTTTTGGTCTGGCCACTAAAAATTATTAAAAATTCATCGCCACCTAACCTTGCTACTGCATCAGAACTCCTTACACTTTTTTCTAATAGTTGTGCGATATTTTTTAACGCGTGGTCACCTTCCAAATGTCCGTAATTATCATTTATCTCTTTCAGGCCATTTACATCAATAAAACAAACTGTGAGTGGAATATTCTCTCTTTTTACCCTTGCAATTTGTTTTTCTAAATATTTTATACCCATGCGTCTATTCATAATATTGGTTAACCGATCTGTTACAGCTAATTTTTTTAGCTTTTTTTCTTGTTTTTTCTTTAAAGTAATATCGGTTAGCACTATTACAATACCTGCTAACTTGTCATTATTTAATTTAATTGGTGAAATTGTTAAATCAATAGGTACTTCTTTCTCTTTGGTTTTCATCAGAAGATCTTCTTTTTTAATCAATTTTTTTGATTTACAAACTTTCTTAATAAGTAGGCTTAATATAGCATTATCATTCGGATCTAAAAATTGAATATTTTGCTCTTCTAATTTTTCCCCTTTAAATCCATCATTTATTCCTAAGATTTCCATAGCAGTCTTATTGATGAATTGTATCTCGGCGTTTTCATTTAAAGCAATTACACCTTCTCCAATACTTTTTAAAGTAGCAAAATATCTCTCTTTTTGCCATTTTAATTCTTTATTGGTTTTAGTCAGCTCTCTTTGCACTTCCATTAGTTCATTATTTATTTGACTAATCTGATTATATATATCAGCACTATCTCCACTAATAACTACTTCATTTTCTGATTTAATCTGATTTTTTAGTAATCTCCGAATCTTATTTATATATTCATTATTCAATTTCATAAAATGGTCATATTGATTAATAATATCTTCTTTTAAGCGGGACGCAAGAATTAATAACCCTTCTTTGTCTTTAATACCAGAAATATTATATAAGATACTTTCATCTTCATTTTGAATATGAACTTCATAACCAAACTCTGCTTTATCATTATAAATACTATAGGCAAAGTCCAACAACTTAGACCGTTCACTTTTAGTTATGAAAGAAGTTAAGATTCGTCCTTCTTTTAAGAAAGGAAAAGAAGTATCATTATATAAAACCTTCTTAATTTTTAATTCAGGTGAGGTCAATATTACAAAACCCATTAATTAACCCCTTTCATTAACTCGTTAGCTTTATTTACAGCCTCAGAGGCATCTTTACAGTATAAATCTATGTCAAATTTATCTAATAAACTCGGGTTTCTATTAAAAGCATATCCCCCAACCATTATTTTTAACTCCTGTAAGCCTTCTGCATTTTTAATCATATTAATTAATTTTTCAAGTTCTTGTAAGTGAATTGGTAAGGTAACTGATATGCCTAGAAGTTTTGAATGATTATTTCTTAAAGTTTCAATTATGCTATTATTAGGTGTATTTGCCCCTAAATGTATTGTATCATATCCATCAACTTCAAATAAATCGGCAATCATCCTAATACCTATTTCATGTAGTTCATTACCTACTGCAGTAGTGACGAGACTACCTTTTTTACCCCCAATAGATAAAAAGTGGGCGTAGAGTTGGGACATTATTAGCTGAGTTACACTACTAATATAATGTTCCTGTGCTACTGAGACTTCATTTTTATGCCAAAGTCTTCCCACTTCTTTTTGAACAGGTTGAAAGATTTTTAAATAGATCTCATCAACCTCCATATTTGAAAAAGCCTCCTCAGTAATTAGTTTACTGGCTTGACTCTTTTTATGATCTAAAAGTAATTTTAAATACTGTTTTGCATATTCATAATATGGATTATCTTCTTTAATATAGGATTTTCCCCATTCTTGTTTTTCAATTGCACTATTTTTAGCATCTTCAATAATTTTGATTAAATAATTACTTATTTCTTGGTTAAATTCGCTAAATATTACTTTTTGTAAACAATTATAAGTATCTGTAAATACTTGTTCACCTAAACCTATATTAATAAATAAAGTTTTTAACCAGTCTGAAAAATCATTAAATATCTCTTTTTTATTAAAATATACTGCTTCCGAAAGATAATTTAAAATGTATTTTAAATCATTGATACTCTTTTTTTCTCTCTCGGTTTCTTTTATATCATCTCTTTTGTCTTTATATATACATTGCATAGTTGATTCAACTAATAATTCTGATCTCTTTTCTAATTTTCGGCTCAATTCTTTGTATTGCATTGACTACTCCTCTCCTCAAATAATTTTCGTATATTTATTATATTTAACAAATAGCCGCTATTACCTTTTTTTAAAGAATATTTTTATCTTCTAACTCCTTATCTAGATAACCCATAAACTCTTCAGCTTTCTGCTCAGGTGCTTTTGTAAATAGACTTACTATAACAAATGATGTCACAGTAATGATAAAGGTCCAAACTCCCGGATGTATACCCAAGGGATTTAATCCGGCAAACTGTAAATATAAAGCCGCAAAAGCCCCTAATATAATACTTGTTAAGGAACCAGCAGCTGTTGAGTTTTTCCAAAAGAAAGCCCCAAAGATTGTTGGTACAACAACCATCAATCCAACTGATGAAGTTACAGAGAGGGTTGCAATAAGGTCTAACTGTTGAGCAGCAAAAATAATCCCTATTATAGCAATTATAAAAATGACAATTTTACCAATTCTAAGTTGTTTTTGATCTGAATATTCATCGCGAGACTGCATTAGATCCCTTACAATTAAGGAAGATAAGGTTAACATAATAGAGTCTACTGTTGATATTGCAGCAGCTGTGATACCTATCATTGCAATTAATCCTAATAATACTGGTACATGTTCCGAACCAAGTAAAGTAGGGGTAGCTAAATCAGCCTGTTCTAAGCCGGGTAGTAATATTTTGGCTCCAAACCCCCATAAAACAGATACTAAAGTATATATTAATCCAAATATTAAGAATCCTTTGATCATTGTCTTCATTGCTTTTAAAGATTTTGGAATAAATAGCCTTTGGCTTACCTGTGGATTTGAAATTGAGAAGAAAAACCACGGTAAAGTTAAACCTAAAAATGTTTGGAATTTAAAAAAACCGGGTCCAGGCACCGAAAGAAAGTTTGCATGTTCAGTTTCTAATTGTTTGAAAAAGGAAACAAATCCTCCTAATTGAGTATATACTAGATAAAATAATATAACTACACTAACCACAATCATAATTAAAGATTGAAGTGAATCCGTCCATGTTACTGATCGCATGCCGGCAATAATTGCCCAAGAAATTGCTAAAACAGCCGCAATAAAAACTCCTAATAAAAAGGGAATACCTCCACCAGATAAACCTTCTAAGAGATAACCGATACCCATTAGCTGTACAGATAGGTAAGGTATTAAAAACACACAGGCTGCCCCTGCAGATATGATGGCAATCCACTTATTTTGAAATCTATCACCTAGCATTTCATAAGGTGTTACATATCCGTATTTTTTACCCACTAACCAAAATCTTGGACCAAAAAAGGCTACTAAAGAAAGCCCAGCTAAATATATTAATTCAAACCCTAAGGCCCCAACTCCACCGGAATAAGTAAATCCTGCTAAACCAATCATCATAAAGGCACTATAGGTTGTAGCAGAATATGATAAAGCAGATACAATCCCACTTGTAGACCTATTATCTAGAAAATATTCTATTACTCCCTGTTTCATACCCTGTCTCGCTTTATAAGCTATATAAAACCCTATTAATACATAAATTATTACTGCTAAATATACATAAAACGTATTCATTGTTTAATCACTCCAGTATGTCGTAATTTTAATTGTAGAAAAGATAGCTAAAATAGCAAAAATGGTCCAATAAAGAAATGAGGCCTCAATTTGATTTACATCTCTTAATAATACAAATGGGACAAAATAGGCAGATAGAATCAAGACTAATAACCATAAAACCCAAAAAAGTCTTTTTTTATTTAACTCATCCTTATTCAAAATACCACTCCTTTCCCATAAATTATATTTTACAGCTACTGTTAAGTCAAGTGTATATACACTATTGTTAAAAAAATTATAATTCTTCCTCTAATAGAAATCCTCTTTTCCTTAATTCATTTACAATTTCATCTAAAACATCTTCATTCATAGCCTCAATGGTATGAAGATGTACTCCATCTGTTAAAGAAGATAAGAGAGATGCTTCATATTTATCAGTATTATTCAAGAAATTTTGTATATCCTGGGAAGTCTGCAGCATCAACATACCTGATATTTCTCCATAAATAGGATGCTCTACCTTAACATCTTTTATTTTAGCTCCATGTTTGACAACAATCATTAATTCCTCTTTTACATTATCCATATCATGCTTACAGGCTATGGTTCGGCTGTATGTTTTTACTCCCATGTTCTCTTTTAAGATATATCCCTGTGAAGTTGCTAAAATATCATAACCTTGTGCTCTCAGCAAGGCTATATCCTGAACTATCACCTGTCTTGTTACATCAAAATAATCAGCTAATTTTGCACCTGTATAAGGTTCAGATTCTTTTATTAATTTTTTTATTAATTTTTCTCTTCTTTCTTTCGTACGCATTTTTATCACCTTTATGATAAAAGAGGGGGAAATCCCCCTCTTTTTATATTTTATTTAAAGTTATCAATTATCTTTTTAGCGTCTTTAGGATTGAAATCTTTTTCAACTAGGGGTTGGTCATCATCTAAGAGTAGTCTGTCCCAAAAGATCGGTTGTTCATTACGATATATAATACCTATTGGTATATCATCTCCCCATTCTCTAGATTTTTTAAAGGCCTGGTCAATATCTTCGGGGTCATAATTATTATCTAATTTATAGACTCGTTTTGAGTACCATTGATAGGTATTAATTTTATTAAAAGATACACAGGGTTGTAAAATATCAACCAAGGCATAACCCCTGTGATTCATAGCTTTTTTAATCATCTCTTTTAAATGGTCTTGGTCACCTACAAAACTTCTGGCTACAAAGCTTGCACCCATTCCTACCGCAAATTGAACTGGTTTAAAGGGCTTAGCTGTTGTACCTTCAATCTGGATTCCGGTTTCAATGTATTCTTCTGAGGTAGGAGAAGCTTGACCTTTTGTGAGACCATATATTTGGTTATTATGCACTAGATGAGTTACATCTGGATTCCTTCTAATATTATGAAGAATATGGTTACCACCTTCTCCATAAGAACAACCATCACCTGATTCTACAATAACCTTTAATTTATGGTTACCTACCCTTGTTCCAGTAGCAGGTGGAAAAGACCTACCATGTAAGCCGTTAAAACCGTTTAAGTTGATATAATGAGGCATTTTTGCAGCCTGACCAATACCTGTAAACATGGCCACCTGGTCAGAATCTAATTCCATTTCTTCCAGTGCAGTCGAGAGAGCCTTACGGAGTGGAAAGTTACCACAACCTGGGCACCAGGCTGTTTTTGAAGAAATATTGAACTCTCTATTATTAGCCATTATCGATCACCTCATTTAAAAATCTATTATATATTTCTTTACCGGTAAAAGGTCTGCCATCATATTTTAAAATACTCTGCTTAACATCAAGTAATGTTTCTGATGCAATTAAAGATCCAAATTGAGCAGTTGAATTTAACTCAACAGTTATCAATTCTACCCCATCACAGGCCAAATCTTCTAACTGTTCTTTAGGCAGAGGCCAGACATCATTGAAACTTAACAATCCAACTTTTATACCTTCTTCTTTAAGCAGTTGGAGTGCTTCGCGGGCCGGACCATAAGATGAACCCCAGGTTAAAAGGAGATATTCAATATCTTCATCTCCAAAATATTCTGGTTCTTGTAAATCTTCCTGAACAAGTCTATCTAACTTATGAGCTCTTTTATCCACCATTTTGGTTCTTGTTTCTGCATCTTCAACAATATGTCCTTTTTCATCATGTTCATCGCTATCAACTAATACCGTTTCACCCTTTAGTTGACCGGGATAAGCCCGTGGTGAGATTCCATCTTCAGTATACTTATACCGCTTATAGTCTTTAGCGGCTGGGTCATCTTCAGAAATTAAATGCCTATTGATGTTAAGTGAATCAAAATCAAATTCCTCAATATTCTTACTTGAGTCTGCATTAAACTGATCACTTAATATGATAATGGGAATTTGATACTTATCTGCTAAATTTAAGGCTCTAAAGCCGGTGTAGAATAAGTCTTCTTGATCACGGGGAGCAATTACCATTAAAGGAAACTCATCCTGGGCAGAGTTAATAGCAAAAAGAAGGTCTCCCTGACCAGTTCTTGTCGGTAAACCAGTGGCAGGTCCAGGTCTTTGAACATCAGCTATAACAACTGGTGTTTCTGTAATCCCTGCTAACCCAATTGCTTCATTCATTAATGCTAAGCCACCACCAGAAGTACCACTCATTGACCTTATTCCACTATAGGAACCCCCTAAAGCCATATTAAGGGCCGCTAATTCATCTTCAGCCTGTTCTACAACTAAATCAAATTCCTTTTGTTGCCCGGCTAAAAAGTTCATGATGCCTGTAGAAGGAGACATCGGGTAAGCAGAATAAAATCTAAGTCCACCGGTTAAAGCACCATAACCTAAAGCAGAATTGCCGTCAATAAATACTTCCTCTTCTTTATCACTTACATTTTCTTTTAAGTTATCATAAATAGGATCTACTGCATTATAGCCTCTTTTTAATAACTTTATATTGTCTTTTACTAAATCTTCATCAAAATACTCTTTAACAACTTCTTTTGCAATTTCTAAATCTAAGTTCATGATTTTTAAGGCTGCTCCTACAAAAACTGTATTTACTCCTTTTGGATTAATATCATTAGCAATTACAGAGGCTGGTACTAATATAGTGCGGCCATCTATTACTTCTTCATCCCCTTCGATTAAAATAATACCATCATCTTTTAATTGTTCTCTATGAATTTCAACCGATTCTTTATTTAGGGCAATCAATAAGTCTAAATCATTATCAGGTCCATAAAGTTTTTGATCACTAATTCTAAGCTGCATAAAGTTATGTCCGCCTCTAATTCGGGACATAAAGTCCTTAGATGAGAAGATATTGAAACCTTCTCTAAATAATATTTTCCCTAAAATATTATCAACCGTTTTTAAACCTTGACCGGCTTCACCACCAATCAAAATATTAAAGTCCATTTCTTTTAACCCTCCTCTATTCTAATTTATTTAAAACAATGTTAGATAAAAGAAGCAACTGTAATCTCTACAGTTGCCTCCTTGAATTTATTATATTAATAGTCTTCTAAATGGTACCATTCAGCATCTTCAAGCCATGTATTTGGCCTATTAACTAATTCAATTATACTTCTCACAATATTTTCGTGTTTCTTTTCTTCTTTAGATAATCTTTCTAATACTTCTTTTACTTTTTTATTATCTGTTTCTTCTGCTTTTTCAGCATAAAAGTCCTTACTTTTTTCTTCCATACCCAGGGCTTTTTTGTAAACATCCACCTGGTCAGACGGCATAACACTTTCCGGCATATCTTCTTTTATCTCAGCAAAAACTTCATTTACCTTCGGGATTATATCAAATTCTAACTCTTCCACATCTTCTTGGTCCCTTAATTGTTTTACAATTCTTTCGTGTTTTGCTTCTTCGGAAGCTAGCTCTAAGAAAACATTTTTTATTCTTTCACTTTCACTCTTTTCAGCTAATTCTTCATAATACTCACGGTTTTCCTGCTCAAAATTAATCGCAAATTGGTAAATATCCATCATATCAACTCCTTTTAAAAGTTTTTAGCTTCTAATTCTTTAAGCTTTTCATACAATTTGATTTCCTTATCTTCCAAAACAATATTACTGTGTTTTTGAGATCTTTGGTCCGTTTCTATTAAAGAAGCATCAATTTCTAGATCAATTTTTTTAAACACATTTTTTACCTTTTCTCTTTCAGATAGTAATGTTTCATAACTTAAAAGAATACTATCTTCAATATTTTCATAAGCAGCAATTAAAGCGTTGTTGTTAGTAAACCAATCAGGTTCAAAACTTGAAATACCTCTCCTTAACATACTTGCTTTAACATCAGCAGGATTTCTAAAGATAAAAACTGTTTTTAGATTTTGAGCAACATGTTTATAAAAAAATATTGCGGGGATCCTTACTAATTTCAAACCAGAAACTCCCTCATCTGCATTGAGCTTTTCTATTACCTGATTCATTTTAATAGTATTTTTAATCGTCATTGCTTTCTCTATAAGTTTCTTTGATAAATCTTTACTTATCTCTAACTCATAATAGCCGGATTCATTATATTCATCTCCTTCATAATCAGAAGGGAAATGCACTCCGGCACTTTCAACAAGTTGACAAGTAATTGAAGTGCCACTTCTAGGATGTCCACTTACTATTACTGAATTTTGTAGAACTTTTGCTTTAATGTTTTCTGCCAAATAAATTACCTCCTTTACCAGGCTTGTTCTCCCAGCAAGGGAACAAACCTAACATGTCCTAAACTTTGTTTTTCCAAATTTCCATTTTTATTTTTTCTAACTTTATATAGATTCTGCAGGGCACGGCTTCCCACCGGAATTACTAAATATCCTCCAGCTTTAAGCTGTTTTTTATAACTTGCTGGTATAGAAGGTGCACCTGCGCTTACTACTATTCCATCAAATACTTTATCTCCCTTAGGCCAACCTAAACTTCCATCTCCAACTTTAATCGTTATATTTTTATAATTTAATTTATCTAATTTTTCTTTTGCTTTATCAGCTAAACTTTGAATTCTTTCCACAGTATATACATGTTTGGCAATCTTTGATAAAATGGCTGCTTCATAGCCGGAGCCGGTCCCAATTTCAAGTACAATATCATCTTTTGATAGTTCTAAAGCCTCAACCATCTCAGCAACTATGTAAGGTTGGCTTATAGTTTGGTCTTTTCCAATCGGAAGAGGTCCATCATGATAGGAATATCCGATAACATGGTCAGGCACAAACTTTTCTCGCGGAACTTCCCGAAATGCATCTAAAACAAGTTTGTCTTCAATACCCCTTCTAATCAGCTGTTTTTTTACCATTGCCTCTCGTTCTTTTACAAAATCCTCTTCATTATTAGCCATATTAATCAACCTGAAAAGGCTCAGGTCTTACCCCCTTTATATTATAGTGAAATAAGATGTTATCTATAATTCTCTCCACTGCCTTACCATCACCATAAGGGTTGGTAGCTTCAGCCATTTTTAAATATTGATCATTGTTTTTTAATAGAAGGTCTGCTTCTTTAAAAATTATTTCTCTATTTACACCAACCTTTTTTACTGTGCCAGCTTGTATAGCTTCCTGGCGTTCTGTAGTATCACGCAGTACTAATACTGGTTTCCCTAATCCGGGTGCTTCTTCTTGTATACCACCTGAATCAGTCATTATTAAATAAGCTTTATTCATCAAGTTGGCAAATTCTAAATAACCTAAAGGCTCAATTAAATGAACCTTTTTATTGTTTTTTAAGTATTTATAGGCTTTTTTTCTTACTTTTGGATTTAAATGAACTGGAAATACTACTTCTGCTTCCGGACTACTTTTAATAATATCATTAACTGCCTGGAAAATTCCAGTCAGACCATTACCTAAATTTTCTCTCCGATGAGCTGTTAAAAGAATTACTTTATTATTTTCAAAGTCAATATCTTTTAATATTTCATTTTTAAAGCTGTAATCACTTTTTACTATTTCTTGGATAGCATCTATGACTGTATTACCAGTTACAAATATTTTCTTTTCATCTACATTTTCTTTTAATAAATTTTCTTTATTATTAAGAGTAGGAGCAAAGTTTAAATCAGTTAAAACTCCTGTTAAATGCCTATTCATCTCCTCCGGATAAGGAGAGTACTTATTATTCGTTCTTAGCCCAGCTTCCACATGCCCAATATCAATCTGTTTATAAAATGAGGACAAGGCACCAATGAAAGTAGTGGTCGTATCACCATGTACTAAAACAAGCTGAGGACTTTCTTTTTTTAAAACTGATTCTAATTTTTTTAAAACATTAACAGTTATATCTACTAAAGACTGTTGGTCAGACATTATATCTAAATCATAATCAGGTTCTATTGCAAAAAGGTCTAAAACCTGATCTAGCATCTCTCTGTGCTGTGCGGTCACTGTTACTATACATTTAATTTTTTCATTATTTTTTAATTTCTTAACTAACGGAGCCATTTTAATAGCTTCTGGTCTAGTGCCAAAAATCGTCATTACCTTTAACTGTTCCATTATATTATATCATCCTTTAACCTTTTATGTTATATATACATTTCACTATTTAAAGTATAAATCCTGCTAAGTTAGTACTATAATTTAAGAACTGTATAATACTTACTATCTATTATTATATTTTATATCTTATAATGATTAATATAAAGTACTTAACAAAAGGGGGATTGAATATGTCTGCTAAGCAATGTAGAGCATGTGGAGCAACCTATCATAAAGATGGGGATTTTTATAAATGTGAAAAATGCGGGGATATTTACTGTCATGACTGCACACATCATCATACTAAAGAAGAAAAAGCTATATCTGAAAGTGCCAAAAAGGGAGATAAAGACGGATATGTAAGAACGGTCTGTCCTTCCTGTGAAACAGAAATGTATAGATACTAAAAAATTTTAAGCCGCCCTTTTTATGGGGCGGCCTTTGTTATATTAATAAGTACATATTTTTATAGCGTTGCATCTATACTACTAATCTTTTCTTCAAGATCATTTAAAAACATGGCAGCCTGAGCACCATCAACTGCTCTATGATCAAAACCGATCACAAAATTGATTTTTTTAACTACTTTAAAGGAACCATCATCACTAATCTCAAAGTCATTATATAATTTGCCAACTGAAAGTATACCAACCTGAGGGGGGTTGATTACAGCCGTAAATTCATCTATACCGTACATGCCTAAATTAGTAACTGTAAAAGTAGCTCCTTGTAAATCATCCATTTCTAGTTTATCATTTTTAGCCTTATCAATAAGCTTATTAGCTTTTTTGCTAAATCCAGTTACAGAGTAATCAGTTGCCTTTTTTAAGACCGGTACTACTAATCCTCTTTTAATTGCCACAGCCATACCCATATTTACTTCATTAAACTGTTTATATTCATCTTCTAACCAGTGTGCATTTATAAATTTATTATCTTTTAAAGTCTTCGCTGTTAGATATGTTATTGCTGTATTTAAATTGGCATATTTTTTATCAGTTAAATAATCTATTAATTTATCTACAACAATTGATTTTTTGAGATAGGCATGTGGTGACTGCCAGCTCTCAGTTAAGTTTTTAGCAGTTGTTTTTCTAATTTGAGAAATTTCTACTGGTTCATATTCTTGTTTTGTATCTACTTTATCTTCTTTTGGCGCTTCTTTGACTGTTTCTTTTTCAGCTAATCCTTCTTTAAGATAGTTTAAAACATCCTTCTCAATAATACGATATCTATCAGTATATTTATTTAAACTATCCAGTTT
Organism: uncultured Halanaerobiales bacterium; assembly: GCA_964430875.1. GTDB lineage: Bacteria > Bacillota > Halanaerobiia > Halanaerobiales > M55B127 > M55B127. The sequence continues at coordinate 7,612 of CAYSHP010000022.1, read as the reverse complement.
AATACCTTCACTCTCAGCTAATTTTCTAGCTCGAGGAGAAATTCTAATAAAATCTTCTTCTGTTTTAACTTTAGCCTTTTTAGTTTTAACTTCTTCTTTTACCCGCTTTTTATCCTTTTCTTCTTCCTCTGTCTTATTATCTTCTTTCGTTTTTTCTTCACCATTATCAACATCTTCTACTTCATCTATTTCTGATTTACTATCAACCATAATTGCAACCGTGGTCTTTACTTTTACTTCTAGACCATCATCTTTTAAAATCTTAGCAATAAAGCCATTTTTTTCTGCTTCCACATCCTGAGTAATTTTATCCGTTTCAACATTGAAAAGGGGATCACCTTTGGATACTTCATCTCCTTCTTTTACATACCAACGGGTTATAATTCCTTGTTCCATAGTTAAACCGAATTTGGGCATTAAAATCTCTTTTTGCATTTTTCACACCTCCTATCATAACATTCCTAATAATCTTGGAATAAATAAGGTTAATTCAGGGAAATACATTAGTAGTAATAAAACAATAACAGCTGTTAATATAAAAGGGATAGCTTGTTTAGCAAGTTTCTCCAGCGATATTCCAGCAATATTTGATCCAACATATAAATTTACTGCCACCGGAGGTGTTACCTGACCTATAGCTAAGTTAAATGTCATGATTACACCAAACCAGACCGGATTCCAACCCATTTCATGGATAATAGGTAGTAATAAGGGAACAAATACATAATAAATCGAAATTGCATCTATAACCATACCAGAGAATAATACTATTAAGTTGATAAATAATAGAATTATTACTGGATTATCTGATAAACCTAAGATAGCACTGGAAGCTTTCTCAATTAACCCAACATTAGTAGCTATCCAAGAAAATAAACCTGCTGCAGTAACCACTAACATTACAACAGAAGTAGTTGCAGCTGCATCCACACCAATTTTAAATAATACTTTAAAATTAATTGTCTTATAAATAAATACTCCTACAAATAGACCATAAAATACAGCTACTGCTGCTGCTTCAGTTGGTGTAAATATGCCGCCATAAATTCCACCCAAGATGATAACTGGAGTTAAAAAACCCCAAAATGCATCTTTAAATGCAATTAATATTTTTTTAGGACTAGCCCATTCTTCACCTTGATAACCTCTGCGTTTTGAAATTATGTATACAGTTACACATAATCCAGCTGCCATTAATATACCCGGAACAATACCAGCTGCAAATAGGGTACCAATTGATACATTGGCTATCATACCATAAACAATAAAGGCTATACTAGGTGGTATAATTATGGCCATACCACTACTAATTGAGGTGACCGCTGTAGCAAAATCCTTATCATAACCTGATTTAACCATTCCTGGTATTAAAATAACACCTAAAGCTGCCACAGTTGCCGGACCTGAACCAGAAACAGCGCCCCAAAAAGCAGCCACTATTACGGTTGCTATTGCTAAACCACCCGGTATAGGACCAACTAAAAGCTTAACAAAATTAATTATTTTTTCCGCCATCTTAGCTTTCTGCATGATCACACCGGCCATTATAAAAAATGGTATAGCTAAAAGTGGAAATTTCGCTATGCCACCAAATATTGTATACGAAACCATATTTAATCCTCTACCGGCCATCAAAGCACCAGCAATTGCAGTCATACCTAAAGAGATTGCTATTGGGGTTCTAATTGCTAATAGAAAAACAAATATTAATACAATCCAAATACTTATATCCATTATTTATCTTCCCCCCCAGTAAACAATCTTTGCACTAATCTAAATATAATTAAACCACTACCAATCGGTAAGCCTAGTGTATACCACCACATCGGAACACCCATAGATGTTGTTGTAACCCCCATCAACATTTCATCTTGAATATGAATAATACTATATCTAAATAGAATTACAAAAAATGTGATAGATAAAAGGGTAACAAATATTCTAACTGCTTTTTGTAATTTATCTGGGAGTTTTTCTACTAAAATTGATACACATAAGTGATCCCATCTCTTAAAGGCTATTGCACTTCCTAAAAGAACTAACCATACATATAAATATATTTCTAATTCTTCAATAAAAGAAATTGAAAATTTAAAGGTGAATCTTGAGACGACATTGACAAAAGCTACCGTTACCATTGCTAATAATAAGATTCCTGCCAAGTATTCTTCAATATTTTTAAAAAAGTTTTTCCAACTAAATTTCATTTTTTCACCTCTTTTGACGAGTTTAATAGAGGAGAGACTTAAAGTCTCTCCTCTTTGTTTTTAAACTCTTACTCAACTGATTCCATGTCAGATTTAGCCTTTTCTACCAAGTCTTCCCCGATAGTTTTTACCCATTCATCATGTACATCTCTTGTCTTTTCAATAAAAGCTTCTTTTTCTTCATCAGTTAATACATTAACTTTCATACCCTGTTCTTCTAAGTATTCTAAAGGATCATTGCTGCCATCTTCTTGTTCCCAGGTAGCTAGGAAGTCTTTTGCATAACCCATATCTTCGCCTGATTCGATCATTTTATCAACATATTGTTTAGCAGTACCATCATCTAAGTTATATCTAGATAACATTTTTTCAAATTTAAGAGCTTCTTTAGCAGCTTTTCTTACAATTTTTTGATCTTCTTCAGTCCAACTATTAAATACATCTTCGTTAATACCAAGTAAGAGAGGATCTACTAAGTAATCCCATACTGTCATATATTCATGAAAATCCCAAATCTTTAAAGGAATTAATACCCCAACAGTCGGATTTTCTTGTCCATCTACAGTACCCTGTTGGAAACCAGTTGTTGCTTCGCCCCAATTCATTGTTAAAGGATTTGAACCTAGTTCTTTAAAGATATCTATGAAAATCTTACTCCCAACAACACGATATTTTAAATCAGATAAATCTTCAGGAGAATGAACTGCTCTCTTATTATTAGTGATTTGTCTAAAGCCATTTTCACCCCAGCCAATTGGTACTACACCAAATCTTTCTATCTTATCTAATATTTGTTGGCCAGCTTCACCATTTTCAACAGCATCTACTTCTTTATAGCCATCAAAAAAGAATGGTAAATTAAATAGGTTAAGTTCCTTAATCTGTGAAGACCAGTTAATTGTTGATTCCATAGCCATATCTACAGATCCGTTTCTTACCATCATGAAAATAGAAGTCTGTTTACCTGAGGCTAAACTTGAACCACCATAAGGTTTAATATTAATACGACCATCAGTTCTTTCTTTTACTAAATCAGCAAAATAGTTAGCACCAATACCCCAAGGAAAGCTTGGACCCACATTATAACTTAGGGTATACTCATCCTTATAATCGGCAGCCAAACTCATTGAGCTAAAGACCAATACAAACAACATAGTAACTATTAGTAATTTTTTATACACTTTAATTTTCCCCCTTTTTTATATTAAAAACTTAGATGCTTCTTCTATAACATTATTTTTATCAGGCATTATGAAGTTTTCTTGGGCAGGTGTAAAGGAATTAGGCACATTATAAGCTCCTACTCTTCTGATAGGGCCATCTAAATAATCAAAAGCATTCTCTTGAATATAACTTGTTACTTCCGCTCCCCAACCTGCTCTTTTCCAGGTTTCATGTACAACTAAAAGTCTGCCAGTTTTCTTAACAGAAGCTACTACAGTGTCTTTATCCCAAGGTACAAGTGTCCTTAAATCAATTACCTCAACAGATATCCCGTCTTCTTTGAGTTCTTCTGCTGCTTTTAAACTTTCATGCAACATACGAGAAGTAGTTACGAGTGTGATATCATTACCGGCTCTTTTAATATCCGCTTCACCAAAAGGAATTTTAATTTCTTCTTCCGGCACCATACCTTTTTGCCCATATAACTGTTTATGTTCAAAAAAGATAACCGGATCATTTTGATTTAATGCATATTTATATAAACCATAAGTATCACGGGGTGTAGAAGGTACAACTACCTTAATACCCGGTATATGCATAAAAATAGTTTCTACAGACTGGGAGTGTTGAGCTGCTGCTGAAAGCGATCTACCGTCAGGACCTCTTAAAATAATAGGCAAATCTCTTTGGCCACCTGACATGTACCTAATTTTCATTATTTGGTTAGCTATAGCTGTCATACCAGTAAATAAAAAGTCAGCAAAGTGAAATTCAACCACCGGTCTAGCTCCAGCTAAGGCAGCTCCTACCGCAGATCCATAAATAACTTCCTCGGAAATCGGAGTATCAATTACTCTATCATCAAATTTTCCGATTAAACTTTTGTATTGACCAAAAATACCTCCTTGTTCCGCTATATCCTCTCCATAAGTAAATATGGTCGGATCTTTCTCCATTTCTTCTTCCATTGCACGACATATTGCATCAGATATCGTCATTTCTATTTCTGCCATAATATCACCTCCTATTTGTAATCATAACCGCTGTCATCTGCAAATAAATCTTCTAAAGCCTCTTCTGGTTCTGGATATTCAGCACCTTCTGCAAAGTTTACTGCCTCTTCAATTTCATTTTCATATTTGTCCCAAATTTCTTTCTTTTTATCTTCATCAATTACATCGTTGTCAAAAAGAAACTTTTCAAATCTATTAATAGGTTCTTCATCCCATCTTTGTTTTACTTCATCATCTTCACGATATTCTTCCGGATCGCCCACAAAGTGTCCCTTTAAGCGATATGTCTTGCATTCTAATAACATAGGACCAGAACCATTTCTGATCTTATCAATTAGTTTATTGGCTTCTTCATATACCTCTAAGACATCATTACCATCAATAGTTATACCTTCAATATTATAGCCAGCTGCTCTTTCTGAAATATTTTCAACTGAAGTTGAATTTTTGGAAGCAATGGTAGAAGCATAGTTGTTATACTCTACTACAAATAAAATTGGAAGATCATATATTGAAGCCCAGTTTAAGGCTTCATGGAATGCCCCTCTATTAGAAGCTCCATCACCAAAAAATGCTACCACGATCTGGTCTGTCTTAGTAATTTTATCAATTGCTAAACCAGCCCCTGCTGCGATGGGTAGTCCCCCTGCTACCTCTCCATTTGCTCCTAAAACACCTAAATCAAAATTCATAATATGCATAGAGCCGCCTTTACCTTTGCAATAGCCTGCTTTTTTACCGTATAGTTCAGCCATCATTTTTTTGGGGTCGGCTCCTTTAGCTAACATATGGCCATGTCCTCTGTGTGTACTGGTAATAAAATCATCGTGTTGTAAATTATCAATAATACCAGTTGCAATGGCCTCTTCCCCAATATATAGGTGGATAAAACCGGGGATTTCACTATTAAGAAATTTTTCTTCTGCCTTTAGTTCAAAATTTCTTATTAAGACCATTTTTTCGTATAATTCTAAATATTTTTCTTTGGAAATATCTAGTTTCTTATCACTTGCCATACTTTTTCTCACCTCCAACTATATACTATTGCATTTTTTGTTCCATAAAAAAAGATGGTGATTATCCTTGCTAATAAAGCAATGATAAATCACCATTTAAATGGCTGTTAAATTATTATACACCTTAATTGTTTAAATTTTTAACAGTTGTTCAATAATTTAACACAGTTTTTTTATCTTATTTCACGTTATTATAGATAGTATTACGGCTAACATTTAAGAGGCGCGCTGCTTTGGAAACATTATTATCACATTTTTTTAAAACTCTTTTAATATATTCTTTTTCTTTAATATTTAGAGGCTTAATGGTAAACTGTTCTTCACTATCTGATTGATTATCATTATAATTATATAGATTTTGTTCTCGCACAAAATTAATAACATCTTCTCTGGTAATGAGATCATTATCAGAAAAGTTAATCAATCTTTCAATTACATTTTCAAGCTCTCTAACATTACCAGGCCAATCATATTCCCTTAAATCATCAAAAACTGCCTGTTCAAATCTGATAGTCTCTTTTACACCAATTTTACCTGCTACTACATTCAAAAAGTGTTTGGCTAAAATTTTTATGTCTTCTTTTCTATCTCTTAAAGGAGGTACATTGATATTTAAAACATTTAATCTATAGTATAAATCATGCCGGAAATTACTTCTTTTGACCTCTTTTTCCAAATCTTTATTAGTAGCAGCAATAATCCGGACATCAACAGGTATTACTTCATTACCACCAATTCTGACAATCTTTTTATTCTGCAGGACTCTCAACAATTTAGCCTGCATATTTATGGGCATTTCACCTATTTCATCTAAAAATATAGTGCCACCATTAGCTAATTCAAATTTGCCAGGACGACCATCTTTACTAGCTCCAGTGAAAGCTCCTTCAACATAACCAAAAAGTTCACTTTCAATTAATTTGGTTGGTAAAGCAGCACAGTTTATACCCACAAAAGGACCATCTGACCTTTTTGACTCTTTATGAATAGCCTGGGCAAAAATTTCTTTACCTGTACCAGTCTCACCCTGAATTAAGACATTTGAGTCACTATTAGAAGCAATTCGAGCAATTCTTTTGCTCTTTTCAATGACATTACTCTCTCCCAAAATATCATCGAAAGAAAAGGAAGCCTGAGCACCAGTCATTTCATTAACCATTTTCTTAACTCGGCTAATTTCTCTAAATGTATCTAATACACCCTGCATCTCACCTTTTTCATCTCGTAAAACAGTCGCAGATTTAATAAAATGCAGGAGTTTACCACCTGATCTAATATAGAATTCCCGGTCAACATAACCTTCTTCTGTTTCTAATACTTCTAATATAACGGGTCGAAAATCGACTAAATCATGTATATGTTTACCAATAGCTGACTTTAAATCTATATTTAATATTTTTCCACCAGTTTCATTGATAAACTTTACAATTCCATCTTTATCTAATACTAAAATACCTTCAGAAATAGTCTGCATTATAGCATCTTCTAGCTGGTTTTTACGCTCAAGTTCTTCATTTAATCTTTTTAATCTAAATTGATTTTCAATTGCTTTAGCACTTGTAATTACCATACCAAGAGTATGAATATGGACTTTGGAGTTAATACCTGAAATATTTAAAACACCAATTAAATTACCCTTGGCATCATGGATCGGGGCAGCTGAACAAGCCCAATTATGCAAGGCCTTACAATAATGTTCAGCTCCTATAACCTGAATTGGTTCATTATTTTTTATAGCTAAAGCCGTGGAATTAGAACCAGTTATTGAACAGTCCCATTTTACTCCCACTCTATAATTATATTCATCTTTAAAAGTCTTTAAAACCTCTTCATCTCCAATAATATCCAAAACATAGCCATTCTTATCAGAAAATGAAATCATATATCCATCATCTTTAGTGATTTGATGCAAATGCTGCATATATTCAAAAATTATATTATATTCATTTTTAATTTTTTGTTTAATTTGTTCCACTTCACTAGAAGATATTAATGATAAATCTAATTGTTCTTTATAAGGATCTACATTATTTTCTTTAGCTGATTTCCAGGACTGAGCTATTTTAGAATCAATTTTCTTAGCTAATTCTCCAGTTTTAATAAATCTTTCCCAATAATTTTTTATTTCACTCAGACTTAGGTCTTTTTGCACATCTTATCCTCCCCTATAAATAACTGATTTTTTTCCTTGTACCCCTCTTAATTTAATTAA
>CAYSHP010000021.1:0-33673 GCA_964430875.1 uncultured Halanaerobiales bacterium | reverse complement strand
ACCATTTCAATTCATCTCCAACCTAATCAAAAACAAGATTAGGATGGAGTTTTCTTGAGACATTTCAGATAAAAGATTTTAAATAAGTTATTAAACGAGATAAAGATCTATTTTTTATAAAGCTTGTATTTATACTTAAAGTTAAAACTAATTTAATCTGAACTGCCTCAAGTTTTAGTGATATGAAGTAACGCTAGCTAATCATTGTCTGGTATCATTAAAATCAAAACTAAAATCATCAATTTGGTTTGTAATCATTTTTTAAAAGTATAAATAAATATTATTACTTATCATGATATTAATGACTTTAAGTTAAGAAATCATAAAGCTTACTCAGTTTGTGATAAGCTTCTTTGATAATAAACGCTTATATAATTGCTGTATAATAATTTTAAAATCACTGTTAACTGATAAACTCCTTCAAAATTCAATATATTAAACATCTTCTTTAAATTATATTTTTCTATCCTCCACCCATCAAAGGTAAAAAAATTACAGTATCACCTTCAAGAATCTTTTTATTCTTTTCAAACCTCATTCCATTTATTAAAATTGTAGTAAATCTTAATTCCTTCTCGGGAATTTCTAAGTAATTAACTATATCTTCTATTGTAGAATCTTTATCTATATCTATCTTTATTTCATTAGAACTGGTATTTCTTTTTTTAAGTATATATTTTTTTAATGGACCATATGCTTTAATTTTAATCAACAAAATACCCACTCCTATTGTTCAAAATTAATCCAGTCCAACCCCAACTCTGTGATTTTACTTCTTCTAGGCACACCACTCTCATTCCAACCCATCATTTCATATCTTAATTTGATAGCTTTTTTAAATTTTTCTTTATTTATAGCCCCTTTATCTTTTAAAGGACCATTATTAAAATGAGTAAAAAATATTTCAGGTAGTTGATCATCTTGAGATGTAAAACCTGCTTTTATGTTAAATATGCGGGCCATATCTGTAGCCCTCTCTGCTCCCTGCATAAGTTCATATAGACTAATATATACACCCGTTGAAGCCGAAATTAATTGCATCAATTGTTCTATGGAAACAGCGCCGCGGGGTACAAAACCAAAGTGACAAGCTCCTAACATATCTAGTAGACTCCAATATAAATCTAAAACTTTAAATAATCTTACCTTATCTTCTGAAGTAGATTCTGGTTTAACATGACTGTATATTCCAAGTGCTTTTGTAGTAAGGGTTCCATAACTATCATCTTTTTCATAAAAACTATCATGGGCAGCTTTCATATGATCTGCTCCATAATCTGCTAATGCATATTGTAATCCTACCCCAGTTTTTACACGAGGGTCATGCATGGGAAGCTCTTGACCTTTTACTTGATAGACATATCTTTTTGCTTGTCCACCTAATTCTTTCGCTGCTCGCAAACTACCTTCTGCTAAAAGATCTCCTATACCTTTTCTTTTTGCAATTTTTTTAATTAAAGATAAGACAACCTTACTGTTCCCAAATTTTAATTCCAAACCATCGGTTTCCTCTTTAGTTAAAAGCCCTTTTTCATAACATTCCATAGCAAAAGCTATAGTCATACCAGTAGATATTGTATCTATAGTATATCTATTACATAATTCATTCGCTTTAGCTATAATTCGTAAATCATTAATTTCCAAAAGAGAACCCATAGCTGCAATAGTTTCATATTCTGGACCTCCATAACGTGGATCAACTTTTATATCTTTTTCTTCTACTTTTACTTTTCTTTTACATCGAACCGGGCAGGCAAAACAGCCTTCTGGTGATTGGCCTATAGTTTCTTGCATTGTTTCACCTGAAATTTTTTCAGCATCTTCATAGTATCCTTTTTGCCAGTTTCTAGTTGGAAGAGCCCCGGCTTCATTATTGCCCATTACAGTTGCAGGGGTCCCTATTTTATGTAATAAATCTGCTAAAGGATTTTCCATCCCTTCTTTCGCAGCCCAACGTGCTATTTCTACTACCTTATCTCTATTTGCAAGCTTTAATTTTTTTGTCCCTCTAACTGCTATCGCTTTTAGATTTTTAGAACCCATTACTCCACCTAATCCGGTTCGGCCATTGTAATGTCTAAGTTCATTTGTTATATTGGCATACCTTACCATATTCTCTCCACCCGGACCTATTTGGGCTATTTTAATTTTATTATCACCCAATTCTTCTTTGATTATATCTTCTACTTCACCAGTTTCTTTTCCCCATATATTTTTTGCTTCTTTAAATTCTACTTTGCCATCCTTAACAAATAAATATAATGGTTTTTCTGCTTTCCCTTTTATAATTATTGCATCAAAACCAGCTCTTTTTAATTCAGGTCCCCAGTATCCACCTGCTTCACTTTCTCCAAAACCATCAGTTAAGGGAGATTTAGCACATACTGTATATCTGGGAATTGCAGGTCCAGGCACACCTGTTAATAACCCGGCTGCAAATATTAATAAGTTTTTAGGAGAAAAAGCATCAATATTGTCTGAAATTTCTTTGTGCATATAATATAAAGCTATACCTCTCCCACCTATATATTTACGGTAAAAGTTTTCATCTTTATCTTCAATTTCATAACTTTTATTACCTAAATGTATTTTTAAAATCTTACCATTAATTCCATCCATTTTTTACAGCTCCTCATTAAAAGTAATATTTAAAAACCCCTTTAAGTCAGTACATGTAAATTTAATAAACCTTTTTCTCCAATATCACATTTCATATTTTTTGACTGATTGATTTTATTTTTTATAATACTTATCTATTATTTCTTCGTTTTCTTTAATCAATTCTGGTATGTTAAGATTATAAGGACACTTTTCTATGCATTTACCACAATTTATGCATTTATAAACAGATATTAAAGCCTGATAAGACCAGTGTTCAGTATTATCTAATTGACTCTCAGACATTCTGTTTATAAAAGACTCCGCTCTGAGGACCACCGGAATTTTTACTCCTTCGGGACAAGGGAGACAATACCCACATCTCCTACAAAATTTATTATTTAAAGATTTTTTTAAATCATTCATTATTTTATTCTCGGTCTTACTCAATTTATAATTCCCTTTAGCAATCCTAACATTTTCTCTTACTTCTTCAATTTTCTCCATACCTGGGATTGGAATAATATTGGGATTTTTTAATAAATATTTCAAATTAATATTTGCATTATCTAGTCTACCTCCAGCAAAAGGTTTCATAACTATCATTCCTATATTTCTTTGATTACAAAATTTTAAAAAACTATCCTCACATTCATCTTCAATAAAGTTATAGCAAAACATAGTGACAGAAAATTTATTTGTTTTTAAAGCTTTTTTTAATAATTGAATGGAATGACCAGTTATACCTATATGCTTTATTTTACCCATTTTTTGTGCTTCTTTTAATCCTTCATATGCACTATCTTTACTTAAAACTGCTTTTTTATAGGTTTCCTTATCACTAATATTATGTAAATGGTAAATATCAATTTGTTTTACATTAAGGTTTTCTAAACTTTTATTGACATCATTTAAGGCACCTATTTTATCATTTGCTTTTGTTTTAGAAGATAAATATACTTTATGATCTACATCTGATAAAGCCATACCTAATTTTTCTTCACTGTCTGTATAAGCTCTGGCAGTATCAAAAAAGTTGATTCCTAAATTAATAGCTTCCTTTATTACTTTTACTGCAGATCTTTTATCTAATCTTTGAATAGGAATACCCCCAAAACCAAGAGGGAAAACTTTTATTTTTGTCTTACCTAATTGCCTAAATTTAGTTTCTTCCATTTTGATTAATCCTCCTTTAATATAAACTAAAGTACACCTGAGAATTTAAAACTATGAGTAAAAAAACTTTTCCAATTTAAATTTAAATCACTATAATGTTTTTTGTATTAACTTTATTTTTGATATAAATCCTCAAATTTTGTTAAAAAATAATAACTAATTGTAATGATAATTAAAGATACAACTCCTAAGAAAAGCCAACTGTATCTATAGGAATCATATACATCTGCGATAAAGCCAAATATAGGAGGGCCCGATAAGATACCCATCCTTATAAAAAAAAGAGAGAGACCTGTAGCCAAGCCTGCATCATCTTTACCTACCTGACTTGAGATAGATGAAAAATATATACCATGCCAACCCCGTCCAGTTCCTCCTAATAAAAAGGCCATTATTAATACAAATGTAAGTAAAAATGAAACATCTTTTAATAAATAAAGTGAAAAAGAAGCAAAACTAATAATCAGTCCAATAAAAAGAAATCCTCTTCTTTTAATGTCATTTAATAATTTATCATTAAGTATACCCCATAAAGGTCTTCCAACCATACTCCCAATTTGTAAGAACATAAATCCAATTCCGGCCATTATTTTAGATAAATTATATTCTGTAACCAAAAATATAGTGAAGTGAGTTACTATCACTCCTGATGAAATTCCAAAGAATAAACCTAAAAAACATAATGTTAATATATATTTATTATTTAGTATTAGAGAAATTTCCTTGAAAATTGCAAATATATTTTTCTTACTTTTAGAAGTATTTTTACTTTCACTTGTTTTATCAATATAATAAAATCTAAATAATAGTGCACTTAGAAAAAATAGACCACCCATTATTATAGTTCCCATTCGCCATCCATATAATTTCCCAAGCCATGGTAGAAAAACTGCTCCTATTATACCTCCTAAGGGTAAACCCAATGTCATTATACCCATTAAAGTGGAATGGTTTTTACCAGAAAACCATTCAGTTATTGATTTACTACTTGCTGGTAGTATTATACTTAATCCTAAACCTGTAAGAGTGGCATAAATCATTATACTTAAATAACCTGGAGCAAAAGAATGCATCAAAATAAATAATCCCATTAATAGGAGTCCCCAAAACATGCTGCGTTTTACTCCCCAGTAATCTGCTATTTTCCCAGTAAAAACAGCAAATAATGTAGAACTAAAATATAAAAAGGTAGAATAGAGGCCTACTTGGGTTCGAGATAATTCAAATTCTTCTTGGATAAATGGTAATAAGGTCATTATTCCATTTCTAAATAATCCCGCAACAATTCCTCCCAAAGTAATTATTACTAAGACCTGCCAATTAAAATTTTGGTTTTCTAATTTGTCTTTTTCCTTGCTTTTTTCCATTTGATTACCTCCAAATTAATATAAAAATTATTATATCACTATTATAAGATAAATAGCAAAAAATTCTTTTTAATCTGAATTTTATATATATAGGTTTTATTTTAAAATTAATTTGCTGTTATACTATTAGATAAGTTGAATATACTTCTTAATTTAGAAGATAAAAAAATATTAACTTATATCTATTATAATTTCTTTTTACCATAGTGAATTTATAATAGCGTTTATTGATTTAGTAATTTTGTTTAGATAGATATGCAAGGATTGTATTCAAAATATATAAGACTATTATTTATGAAATTAAAACCTCAAAGTAAATATTTGTATTTTTATTATTCATTTTTTATAATCTAATTTTCATTCTTTTCTTTTAATTCTGCAATTAATTATTTTTTTAATAATCTAAAATCAATCAGAATATAAACCTGGACTTATCATATTTTCTGGTTTAACTTTCTTATCAAATTCTTCCTCTGATAAATAACCCAGTTCAACAGTTGCTTCTTTTAAAGTTATATCTTCCTTATATGCTTTTTCAGCTATTTTAGCAGCTTTATCATATCCTATAATTGGGCTTAATGCCGTCACCAGCATCACTGAATTCCTGAAATAATATTCCATATTTTCCTTATTAGCCACAATTCCATTAATACAATTTTGCGTAAAGGAAGATGTTGAATCAGATAATATTTTAATACTTTGTATGAAATTATATATAATAAGAGGTTTACATACATTTAACTCAAAATTGCCTGAAGAACCAGCATTGGTAATTACATTATCATTGCCTATGACCTGAAAACAACCTTGAATTAAAGCTTCTGCCTGGCTGGGATTTACTTTACCTGGCATAATTGAGCTTCCCGGTTCATTTGCAGGTATATTAATTTCATTTATCCCACAACGAGGACCTGAGGAAAGCCATCTGATATCATTTGCAATTTTTATTAAACTTGTAGCAATAGTTTTTAGGGCACCACTAGCTTCTACAATCCCATCATGGGAAGCTATTGATTCAAATTTATTATTTGCATTTACAAAATTTATTCCAATTAGTGCAGAAATCTTATTTACCATTAAATCAGAATAACCTCGTGGAGTATTAAGTCCAGTACCTACTGCTGTACCTCCAATTGCTAGTTCTTTTAGATGAAATAAAGAACTTTCTAAGGTTTTTATACCATGTTCTATTTGACTTTCATATCCAGTAAACTCCTGTCCTAAAGTTATAGGTGTCGCATCCATTAGGTGTGTTCTTCCTACTTTTATATTTTCTTCAAATTCTCTTGATTTATTATGTAAAGAGTTTTTCAGCTTTTTTAATGTTAGTATTAAAGAATTCTTAATTAGTTTAACCGAAGATATATTCATAGCAGTAGGAAAAGTATCATTAGTTGATTGAGACATATTTACATGATCATTAGGATGAATTGGCTTTTTACTCCCTTTTTTCCCTCCCGCTAGTTCAATAGCTCTGTTACTAATTACTTCATTAACATTCATGTTAGTTTGAGTGCCAGACCCAGACTGCCAGATTCTTACTGGAAATTGTTCATCATGCTTACCTTCAATAATCTCATCACAAACTTGTATTATTAAATCCTTTTTATAATCATCTAGTAATCCTAATTCATTATTAACTAAAGCTGCTGCTTTTTTTATAAATCCGTATGCTTTTATAACTTCAATAGGTATCTTCTCATTACTAATAGCAAAATTATCTAAAGCTCTCTGAGTTTGAGCTCCATAATATACTTCCTTTGGCACTTTTACCTCTCCAATACTATCTTTTTCTACTCTAAATTCCATAATATCCCTTCTTCTTTATATTTTTTAATAATTTTGAGATTTTATTCTAAATAGTTCAAATCTTTTAAATATCAATAATTGTATCCACTTATTATCTATAGTTTAACATTGAATAAATTAATAGGGTTTAAGTTTTTTAAAAGACTTATTTTTGTGTAATTTGCTTAATTATATATAAAATTTAAAAATGGTCTAACCCTAATTCATGCTATTTTAAAAAAATAAAAAACACTAATATAGAGTTAGACCAGAAATTATAAACAATATTTTTTAAATTAAAAATTTTTATCTTAAAACCATTAAATTATCTTTAATATTTTTGTTCTCCTTTAACAAAGACTTTTTTTACTTCTAAGTTTTTATTCAAAATTACTAAATCAGCATCATAATTGTTTTCTATCTTGCCTTTTTTATTATCCACACCTAATAACTTAGCCGGATTTTTTGTAACCATTTTAATAACTGAATTTAATTCTAATTTAGTACTATTATACATATTTTTTACAGCTCTATCTAGAGTTAAAGTACTACCTGCTAAGGAACCTGTTTCTAATCTGGCCTCTCCCTCTTTTACTATAACTTTTTGACCACCTAGGCTATACTCTCCATCTTCTAGACCAGCAGCCCGCATTGAATCTGTAACTAATATAATTTCATCTTCACTTTTTGTTTTGCTTACTAAGTCTAAAATAACTGGGCTTAGATGAATTAAATCAGCAATCAATTCAACTGTCATATCATTTGTTAGAGCTGCTCCTACAATACCAGGTCTTCTATGATGTAAACCCACCATTCCATTAAATAAATGAGTAGTATGGGATAGGCCCCATTTATTGGCTTTCTGGATATCTTCATAGGTTGCTGTAGAATGACCAACTGAAGTAACAATACCTCTATTATTCATCTCTTTTATAAAATCTTTTGCACCTGGTTTTTCAGGTGCTATTGTTACCAATTTAATGATTTCAACATAATTTTTAAGTAAATCTAAATTAGGATCTAATATATGCTCTTCCGGTTGAGCACCTTTTTTATCTTTATTTAAAAAAGGTCCTTCGACATTAACACCCAGTATCTGAGCCCCAGACAGTTGCTTATCTTTTAATTTTTCAATATTTTTTAAAGCTTCATGTATATTTTGTTCAGCCATTGTCATGGTAGTTGGTAAAAAATGAGTTACACCAGATTTTATAACATTTTCACTGATTGTATCAATTGCTTCATAAGTTGCATCCATGGCGTCTTTACCATTAGTTCCATGAATATGAACATCTATAAAGCCAGGTGTTAAGTAACCTTCCTTACCATCTATAATTTCAATTGCTTCCTTATCAAATTCACTTTCCATATAATCATCTATCTTATAGATTTTTTTTATACTTTCATTAAATAATACTGCTCCATTTTTAATTATTTTTTCGGGCAATATTATATCGACATTTTTAATAATCTTCATTTTATCACCCCATTTTTCGGGTTATATAAGAATTATATACTTTATTTTTCATAAATTTTTTTGACTTTAACTTTATTTATAAACTCTTCAACTTTTTGTTTAGTAACTTTCCCCGTCTTCATATATAATGTATTAGCGATTCCACAAGCCATTCCTTTTTTTAAGGTTTGAATGTAGTCATTCTCTAACAATCCTATTGCACAACCAGCTACAAAAGCATCACCAGAACCTACAACATTTACCGGTTCAACCTCGGGAGGTTGAAAATGGATTGCTTTACCATCATATAAGCCTAAGGCTCCCTTTTTACCCAAAGTAATAATTGGCCTTTTAATACCCATCTTTTTTAATTTAATTAATGGTTGGATATAATCAACGATATTTTTATAACCATCTTTAAATAAATAACTAATTTCTTCTTCATTAGGTTTTATCATATAGGGTTTTTCTTTAATAGCTTCTTTTAGATAATCACCACTGGTATCTAAGATGATTTTCTTATTATTTTTATTAGCAATCTTAATTAAATTCCTATAAAAATCAGTAGTCAATCCGCGTGGTAAACTACCAGAAGCTGTAATTACATCTGCTTTTTTTACTAATTGTTTATATTTATTTAAAAAATTATTAATTTCATGTTCTTTAATCTCAGGACCAGCTTCTAATACTTCAGTCGTTGTATTATTTAAATTATCAGTTATATTCAGACAAGTCCTAGTTTCTCCTGATATTTCCACAAATTGATTATTAATCTCTATTGCTTGTAACTGGTTATTTATAAACTGACCATTTAATCCCCCTAACAAACCAGAAGCTGTAATATCATAACCCATAGCTTTTATAACTCTAGCTACATTGAGGCCTTTACCTCCTGCAGTAGCAGTATATTCTTTGGTTCTAAATACTTTATCTACAGAAAAGTCATCCACTAGATATACTTTATCGAGGGAAGGATTCATTGTAATAGCTAAAATCATAGCTTTAACTCCATATTATCGAGGAGGCCTTCCACACCGCATAATTTAATCTTTTCTTTTAATACTTTTTTAACGGCAGTTTTTCCTAAACCTAAATATTTTCTAGGGTCACTTCCTTTGGGATTTTCTGCGAAATATTTTTTTATAGCTTCTGCCATCGGAATTTTTAAATCAGTAGCAATATTTATTTTTGTCATACCTATTTTAATAGCTTTTTTTACACTTGCTTCCGGTACTCCTGAAGCTCCATGTAATACTAAGGGAACGTTGATCTCATTTTCTATTTCTTCTAATCTCTTAAAATCTAACTTGGGTTCGCCTTTATAAACACCATGGGCAGTTCCAATTGCAACTGCCAGAGAATTAATCCCGGTATCTGCTGTGAACTTCTTGGCTTCTTCAGGTTTAGTTAAACTCGCTTCTCGTTCGTCAACACTTATATTATCTTCAGTTCCTCCAATGCGACCTATTTCACCTTCCACTGCAATATCGGCTGCTTTAGCTACCTTTACCACCTCTTTAACTAAGTTTACATTTTCCTCATATGGTAACATAGAACCATCTACCATTACAGATGTATAGCCAGCTTGTATACATTTAATAACAATATCATAATCAGAACAATGATCCAAATGGAGAGCAATCGGTATACCATGTTTTTCTGTTGCAGTTTTTACATTGGCAACAATAAATGGAATAACCATATGTCTGATTGTGCCGGGTGAAGTTTGCATTATTACAGGAGTTCTCATTTCAGCTGCCTCTTCAGCAACTGCTTGGATCATCTCCATCGTATGTATATTAAAAGCTGGTATAGCAAAGTCGTTTTCTCTTGCTAATTTTAATAAAGGTAAAGGATTAATTAAACCCATATTAATTAGACCTCCTTTTGATTTTTGCTTCTTCATCTTTTAATATATTAATTATTTTACCATATTCTTTATCTTCGGCTCCCTTATATTCATTATATAATTCTAAAGCAAAAAGGGCAGCCCCCGTAACCGGCAATAACCTGGGTTCAATTAATTTTGTGTTTTCAGGCAAATAATTTTTTAATGGTTCTAATACATATTTGCCTGCTTTAAAGACACCACCTGAATAAGATATCATAATCTTATTTTCATTGCTAAAGGCAAGTTTATTAATTATTGCTTTTACAGTTAAGCTGTGTTCATAAGCCGCTTCTTTATATAAATCAATAGCTTGTTGATCTCCTTGTTCAGCTGCCTTATATAACAGTGGAGCTATGGAAGCTATTTTATCCCTTTTCATTTCTAATTTATCATAAACAACTGTGATAAAATCTAAATCTCTTTTTAAGTTAAATTCATCTCTTACTATTTGATAGATAGGAGTTTTTTCCAATCTCCCATCTGCTTCTTTGCCAAATAGGGAAATTAATTTTTTGCCTAACCAATGTGCAGAACCTTCATCACCACAGTAATAACCCCAACCGCTAGCTCTAGCCGTATTACCAGAACTATCTTTGCCAAAGCCAATTGCTCCGGTCCCGCCAACAATATTTATACCAGGTTCACAAGCAAGTGAACCTGCCCAACCCGCTTCCACATCATTACCACATCTAAAATTTTTGGTTTTTAATATTTCTTCTACATAACCTTCTAAGATAGGTATGTCATCTTGGTTTTCCCCAAATCCAGGCAAACCCAAAAAAGAATAATCTATATCTCCTACAGAACAGTTAGCCTCTTTACAAAGTTTTTCTATACCTTTTTTTAATATATTTTTAAATTGATCAAAACCAACCTGGATATAATGGCAGGTCTTTTTAACATTATATGCTTGTACTTCACCCTTTTTATTAATTAACACAAAAGCTGTTTTGGTACCTCCACCATCAATACCTAAATAATACATATTAAACACCTCATTTTATACCTATCCAGTTTAATTTAACAATCCTATTAGCAGCTTTAACATAAAACGGATAGTTTTCATGGTCTTCTCTATCAATTTCTTCATCTAATATTTTATTATAGTATTTTAGCGCTTCTTTAAATTTACCTATTTTTTCATAAACAACTGCAGCATAATAATAAATTTCTGCAAATTTCTCTTCATATTTTTTCTCCATATCTAAACATTTATTTATATTATCTAATGCTAACATATATTCCTTTTTTTTCATATAATTTTTTGCTAAACCTAAATATGAATCTTTATAAATTTTGGAATAAGGAATTAAGTTTTCAGGATCATGTTCATATATTTTAAAGTTTGTCTCTTCTAAAACTTTTACCGCTTTTCCATGTTGATTATAGTAGTTTAACATATCGATCCAAACTCTCATACATGGTTCAGATTTGTTTTCAAAGTCTTCTATTGCAGTTAGTAAATCTTTAATTTTTTCCTTTTGACCTAACTTCTTATAACCATCATAAAGTAACTTAAAAAAATCATCATTAAATGGTTTTTTATTAAAACCTGCTTCTGCTAATTGAACTGATTTTTCAAAGTCATCTTCATATTTTTGATAATAATAAGCTAAGTTTCTATAAATTACTGAGTAAGAAAAATCCTTTTCAATAAGCTCTTGCCAATTCTTTTTCACACTTACAAAATTTTCAGCCCGATATTGAATCAACCCGAAAAGATATTTTGCTTTATCAGACTGATCTTTAATAGATTTTAATATTTTATAATCTATATCATGGTTGGGAAAAGTATAATTCAAAGAAATATCATTAATTTTTGCAAGTAAATTAGATTTTTTATTTCTATCTAATTTCATTTCATAGTATGGTAAATAGGTCATTAATAAATTATCATAGTTCCCTGAATTTTCCTTATAATCTTTTAATAGTTCCAAACATTTATTCCAGTCTTTTAATTCATCAAAGAAAGATAATATATTATATACATTTTGTTTTGCTCTTAATATGGTTTCTGTTTGTTCTGATTTTGAACTTATAATTTCTTTTAGATAAACTGCTGTATAGTCGAAAGGATTATTCTGCAAATATTCAGCTAAAATATTTGCTGCCTCTTCATTTTTGTTCATTTCATTTAAAAGATAAGCTTTTAAATAATAACTCTTATAATGGTAAGGAAAATATTTTATAGAGTAATCTATTTTATTTAATGCTTTTTTATATTCATTTTTATAAACAAAATAAATTGCTGTTAGATAATTTGCTGCCGGAAATAGTTTAGAAGCATTGGGAACTTTATATAAATATTTGACTGCTTTATGGTATTTTTGGTTATACCACAAGCTTAAACCATATAAATAGTTTAAAGATACATTCTCAGGATTATAACTGCTGATGTCTTCTAATGTATTTAATGCCTTTGAGTAATTCCTTTTTTTAAGACAACAAGTTGCTTTTCTTAGATAAGCCTCAATATACTCCGGGTTTTCTTGAATAACTAAGTCATAATATTTTATAGCTTCATTATAATGTCTTCTCTTTTCTAACTGTTCTCCTTTTGCTATATTAGATAATCTTTTTTCATCTTGACTGATATAAGGCTCTTCTTCAATCATCTTGAGAGGATCATTATTAGCTAGAACAACTTCTTTTAAAAGTATATCTTTATCATTTTTCAAGGTAAAAATTATATCCTCATTTAAGCCATTTAGTTGAAAAGGAACTTCTATTTTTTTATTATCAATTGGATCTAAATCAATTGTTTTTTTGAATTCAGTTTTTTCTCCCAATAGTAAACTAAATTCTATTTCTTTAAATGAATCTGATGCAATAAAACTAAATTTAATTTTAGAATCCTCTATATTATATGATGCAATCACATCTTTACTAGCAGAACAAAGTGGTCCATTGTCTTTTGCATTCAACCAATATTCTTTATATTCAATCTTATTATGAGGTCCAATATAATTAAACTCATTTTGAGTTTCTACCGCTCCGGACTGCAGTTCTACATAACGGTCATCATTATCTGTTAAACGCTGACACCATCTAATACCAGCACTAGCCTGCCCCCATGACCAGACCTTTTTACCAGGAACCTCCCTGAAGTCGGCTACATGAACAACACCTTTATCTTCTTTGGGGTAATATAGACCCATGTAATCTTTTAACACTTCACTACCAAAGGGTAAAGTAAACGGCTTCATTGTATCGCTATACCTTAGGTCTACCTCTTCAGCTGCAAAGGGACTATCCTCTGGATCCGGCCAGAGATATTTATCTCTTTCTTCTTCTTCAATATGCCATAAAAAAGGAAATCTAAATTCTAAACCCTCTTTCTCTAATTCTGCACTGGTAGTCCAAAAGTAGTATGAATCATTATAGTTATTGGGGTTATACATCCTAACAATCTGCTCTATGTATGCTTTATTTGGATATAACTTAAGTTCTACGGTAAATCTCATCCAGGCTATCATCCCAACTTCACTAATTATAATAGAGGCTGAACCATCTTCATATCTTTTAAATTTAGTATCTGTATAATCAGTGACACTTGGACGATGTCCCCTATTTGGAAAGTTAAATTCAATCCCACCGGATGTCCAGGCTCCCGTGCAGCCTACTAGTTGTGGTTTAATAACCGGGTTTTTATAAAAAATATAATCCTCACTTCTTTTATCATAAGCTGAATAAAGTTTACCTCCTAAGTCTGGTAAAACTGCTATCTTAAAATATTGATTTTCTATGGTAAACAACTCATATTCAACTTCTTTTGGTTTATCAGATATATTATTTTTTAGAGGATAAGGATAAAACATTAAACTACCTAAATATTCACTTATAAATGGATTAATATCAGGTTCTTTAATTTGATAAGTCTTTATGCTTTTCTGTTCTTTATAATACTTTACTTCATTCATTTATAAACCTCCCAAATTAATAGTCCATAATTGCTTTACCAACTTCAATAACCTGTTCGATATTACCTCTGGGTGGCAAAATATCACCAATATTAGCTATTACTCTTCTATCAAAGGACTTCGCTATTCTAATACCAAAATCTACTAATTGCTGAGTCTGTAATTCTTGTGTAAATAAGGTAGAAGGTACTCCACAATATGCATTTAGATCTTCATCTACTAAATTTGCTAAATCTTCTACTTCATAATTAAACATAGGGGCAGGTGTGCAACCATCCAATAAATCAAAATGGGTATCATGTAAGATAGGAAAATAGCTTTTGAAGTTACCATCCAGGTGTGTGGAGACATACATATTATTATCATGTAAGATCTTACACGCCTTTTGGTAGTAAGGAATACAATATTGCTCATATTGTCGTGGTGAAATTAGGGTCTCATCAGCATGATCAGATATTATTACAATTTTAGCTGGAGAATTAGCCGCATGTTTTATGACCTTTAAGTCCTGTGCTTCCATGAATTTTAAAAAATCAAGAATGATTTTTTTCTTTTCCTTATCATGTAAACCATAAACTACTTCTTCAAAGCCCATAAATTCATGAACTAATTTACCAAAAGGAGATCGCCAAATCACTACATCACAAACCCCAAAACCTTTAGTTTCATTTAAAAACTTCTCTATATTACTATAATCTGGAATAATCTTTCTGTTTTTAAATACTTCTTTTAGTATTTTTAAATCAGAATATTCTTGTACGAAAAACTTAGTTGGTACCCAAGAGCCTTCTGCACCCATAGTTAAGGTTCTGCTTACTTCACCAATTGGTGTCTTGTACTTTATATACTTTTTTCGTCCTTTACGTTTCGTTATTTTTTTTACTTCATTGGTATATTCTTCTGAATACCAATCATAAATATGCACAGGTAAGCCCCAGTCATACTCTCTGTAATAGTCTAAAAAAGTGAAATTGGCATGTTTGCCCTTTAAATTACTTTTCCTTTGATGAAAGTCAATGCCATCTGGTATATAAACACCGGGGCCAAAAATCTCCTCATCACCTATATTTTTCCGTGAATTTTCATACCAAGTTGTAATATCCGGGAAAAATGGTGTTCTGTCTATTTCTTTATTATCTAGTATATTAAAAAATCTTTCTCTATTATTCATTAGTTACCCCCATTTTTTAACCTTTACCTATACCTACTGTTAAACCTGCAATAAATTTACGAGCTAAAATACTATAAAAAATTATAGAAGGTAAAACAACTAAAACAACACCGGCAAAAAGACCACCCCAGTCTCCCGTATATGTTAACTTAGTGATTAAAGAATAAAGCCCTAAAGAAATTGTCTTATAACTTTCTGTACTAATAAAGACTAAAGCCAAGAGAAATTCCTTCCAAAGCATTACAAAAACAAAAATACCAGCTGAAATCAAACCAGAACGAGCCATTGGCAACATTATCTTTAAAAAACTCTGAGTAGCTGTTGCCCCGTCAATGCGAGCTGCATCCTCTAAAGTAGAGGGAATAGTTTTAAAAAAGCTCATCAAGAGATATATGGTAAAGGGTAAAGAAGTTACCGTATAAAGCCAGATTAATCCTATGTAAGAATCTGTTAAGCTAAATCCGCTCATCATTAAATAAAGTGGTATGAAAATAGTTTGTATTGGGATACCAATACCAATAATAAATCCCATTGTAATAAATGAAGAACCAGGAAATTTCAATCTGCTAAGTACATAAGCAATTGGTGCAGATAAAGCTAAAACTAAAACAGTAGAAATTGTCACAACGACTAAACTATTTAACATATAACGCAATAAACCAAAATCTGTTAATACTCTGATATAATTATCAAGACTAATATCACTAGGCATTGTCCAAACACCCATGTATATTTCTCTGGTGGTTTTAAATGAAGATAGTATTAACCATAAAAACATAAACAAGGTAAAGCCTATCCAAAAAATTAAAAATAGATTTATAAGATACTTTGGAATTTCAGAAAATTTAAATTTCATAAACTCATACCTCCTTTAATATTCGATAGTTTCTGCAGACATTAATATGTTTCTTATTACATATACTAATATGGCAACTAAGATTAAAAGCACAATAGCCATTGCACTAGCATAGGCTAATCTATTAATCGGCGTTCTTTTGCCAAAAGCAGTTAAAAATAATTGTACAGAAATATTTCTAACCGGTGGTGGTGCGTCTGCTCCAGCTCCACCTGCTCCAAAAACATATAGATAGCCAAAGATCTTAAATGCAAATATTGTCCAGAGCACTAAACTAGTTTCAATAACATCTTTAATTAACGGTACAGTAATTTTAGTAAACTGTTTCCAGGTTGAGGCACCAGCTAATTGGGCTGATTCATATAAGCTGTAAGGTATCCGATCTGCTGCTGCTACATACATGACAATAAAAAACCCTACATGTATCCAAACTAATAATGAAAGAGCTGCCCCAAAAATATAGTCATTACCTAGCCAACCTCTTTGTAAAAAGCCGAGTCCTATTCTTTCTAAAAGACCATTTAAGAGACCCCATCTTGTATTTAGGATAAAGCCCCATAAAAGAGCTAAAGCAACAGGAGATATTGTATTAGGTACAAATAAAATCATCTGTACTAAATCTTTTAATTTTCTAGATTTATAATTTGTAATAACATATGTAAACATTAATGTAATCCCTATTATTATTACAGCCCCAAAGACAACATACTGAAAAGAATTGACAACTGTTTCCAAAAATAAGGAATCTCCTATCAATTCACCATAGTTTTCCAATCCTATATATTCTTTTTCGGCTGAAAAACCAGACCATTTGAATAAACTATAATATAAGGACTGTACAATCGGAAAAATCATAAATATAACATAAAAAGTTACTACCGGGATAGTTGAAACCAATATGAAATTTTTATATCGCTTTTTGAATATATCACTGCGGTATTCCATTCTCTGACCCCCTTTTAAATTTTTTATAAACATTGAAACTGACCTGAATAAAATAATCTGCATTTTAGATTTAAATATCAATCTGCTTTATTCAGGCCAGTTATTTTTAATTAAGCTTATTTTTAAATACTAATTACTTACTTTCCCAAAACTTAACTGTTTCTGTTCTCATCTGTTCTGCCCATTCTGCCCCATCAATTTCACCTAATAATATATCAGAAGCTAGTGGTAAGAATACATTTGCATACCATTCTGGATAGTCTGCCTGTACTCCATCATTTAGTCTAAATGTTGAATTTGCATTATCTAATAGGGCTTTAGCATCTTTTAATTCTGCTGGTGCTGCTATACCTGCACGTGGAGTCATATTTTTGGTATCTTCTACCCACTGTTTAGCATATTTTTCTTGTAAGAAAAAGGCTACGAATTTTTTAGCTAAATCAGCATTTTCTGAATCTTTTAATACATTAAATCCAATTGGATATGTTTCTACAGCGGTTGGGTCTCCATCTCCACCTTCAATTGTTGGGAATTTAAAGGCACCATATTCAAAGTTTTCACCAGCTGCATTTTTGGTTTCTACTGGTATCCAAGTACCACAATAGAAAGTTCCAGCCCTACCCAATATCCAATCCATCTGAGGGGCAGGATAAACACTTGACTCATAACCTTGCATCAATAAATTTTTACCTTCTTTACTGAATTGATATAAGATGTCTCCAACTTCTTCCCAACGAGGATCTTCAAATAGTTCGCCAGTCGGATCTCCAGCTGCATTATTTAAAGCATTTTTACCAAGGATTCTTTCAGAAGCATGGTAAGGGAAGTATCCTCTGTAAACATCAGTTTGAATACCAAAAGCAACAGGATCTATATTATTTTCTTTAAGAGTTTCAGACATAGCTAAAAATTCATCCCAGGTTTCAGGAGTTTCTATACCTAGATCATTAAATAATACTTTGTCATACCAGAAAACGGAAGTGATAAAGTTATATGGAATGATATATAAGGAACCATCTTCTCTTACATATGCATCATATGACTCTGCAATTAAGACATCTTTTACTTGGCCATCTTCATTTGGAACCGCCATTTCTAAAACATCATTCATTTTACCGGCTACGTCATTAGCAACTAAACCACCATAGAGTTCTTCACCAGATTGGTCAGTCATATCAATATTTTCGCCTGCCAACAATCTAGGTTTTAAGGCTGTTACAACATCACGGCCTGTCCAGTTTACATTTACGGTAACTCCGTACTGTTCTTCAAAATCATTAATAGCTTGTTCAATAACTTTTTGTTGTGGCTCACCTTTTTCCCACATAGACCAATAGGTAAATGAATCCTGAGCCATCACAACAGCAGAACTAAGTAAAAATATACTTACCAGCAATGTTAAAGATAATAATAATTTTTTATTTTTCAATATTTATACCCTCCCTTTTTTTAAAAAGAAAATTAACTGTCTTTTTTTACTTATCACCTTCCCTCTTTTTATTATTTTAATAGACCATTTATGATTTCTTTTACTTCTTTAAAAGAAGCAAATTCTTTATGTTTAATTTTGTTTTTTTTACAGTATTCTTTTAAGATACTATTTTTTTTAACTAACAAGAAATCAGTAGCCCCTGCAACACATCTATCGGTTAGTCCATCACCAATATAGATTATACTCTTACTAGGGGGGTGTTGACTTAATAATCTATACTTACAGTTGCCACAGGGACCAAAAATTTCTTCACAAGTTTGAATATCGTGTAAAAATTTTGGTTTGACCTGTTCATTATCAAAAATTAGTTGGTTAGCAAATATTTCATCCTGATAATTAATATTTTCCTTTTCTAACAGTATTTTTATATACTCTAAAAAACCTCCACTTACAATTGCAAAATCAATGTCAGATTCTTTTATGGTTTCATAAAATTCTTTAAAATATGGATCTAAATATATATTATTTTTGATAAAAGATTCGAATTTATTTTTAGTCATTTTAAGTCTACTATAATGACTTTTTAAAGCTTCCCGGTCACTAATTAGATTATTTATTAGTTTTTCTTCTATAACCTCAGACTTCTCATCACCAAACCTGTCAAAAATAGCATTATTTACATCCTGAACAGATATTGTTCCATCAAAGTCACTTAATATGATATACTCTTTTTTGGTTTCTTTTAGTTTAAGTTTATCCATGCATCTAAGCCCTCTGGTTGATCAGGATTTATACCTCTTTTAATTGCTTTATAATAACTAAGAAGTTGATTTAGTACAATAAAATAGATACCCCTTACTGTATAATCAACATCTGGAAATTCAATGTGTAAATCAGTATTTTCTAATTTTTCTTCTTTAAAGCCATTTGTAATAACTTCTGCCTTCTTATGTTTTATATCTTTTACTAGTTCTGTTTGATAATTTTTACCATAAGGAGTAGTAGCCATTACAACTAATGATTTTTCGTTAACCAAAACCATCGGACCATGTCTAAGATCTAATATATGGTGGTAGTAGGAATCTATCCTAGAGATTTCTTTATAAGCCAGGGCTGCTTCTTTTGCTATACCCTGTAATGTAGAGTCTGCTAATACATATACTTTATTAAAATCGAATTCATCTACTAATCTTTTTATTTTATCTTTATTAGTATCTAAGTACTCATCACCAAATCTAATTGTCTTTTTAATATCTGCTTTTATTGATGAATTGTTATTTAGAGCATCAGTTATCATTAAAATGGCAGTATATAGATTTGTTACAGTTCTAGTTTGGCAGACACTCTCATCAAATATCCAAGGTAATTCAATATTTAAATCTACTATCTTAGATAATTCCGATTCTCTTTTGGCACTTATTGATATAGTAGGAGTATCATATTCTTCTTTAGCTTTTTTTACTGCTATTATTACTTCACTTGTACTACCTGACCTGGAAGGAGCAACTAATATTGTATTCTTTAGTTGATTTTCATAATGTGAAAAGTTAAGCATTAAATCACCAGCAACTAATGCATGTGCTTTAATATCTAAATTTGCTTTTGTAATAATTGCTGCTGATTCACAAATTAAATAAGAAGAACCACTTCCAACAAAAGTAATTGAATCATAATTGTTTTCTTCAAAAAACCTTTTTATCTTTTCTTCATTTTCATTAAAATAATTGTATGTATTATCTAATGCTTGGAACTGACTAAATATTTCTTCTTCGGTTTTATATTTCACTTCTCATCATCCTCTCAAAATTTATTATGTTGTAATGTTGTAATGACAAATTTTCGCAAAATTTTATTTTTCTAATACCACATGGTATTTGAACTTGTCACCTCTAGCTACACTTTTAGTATATTCTATTATTTTTTCATCACTATTATAGGTAATACGTTCTAATAATATGGCTGGCCCTCCTTCAATGTAATTAAGTTTTTCTGACTCATCGTGTTCCATTAAAGTAGGTCTAAATATCTCTTCTGCCTTAGAAAAAGATGTATTAAACTCTTCTATTAATATTGTATATAAAGGCCTATTTTCTAAATCCTCTTTAGTAATGCCCTCAAATAAATCATAAGGTATATAGGTGGTTTCCAACATCATAGGTTCATCATCAGCTAATCTTAAACGGGTAAATCTATATACTTTATCATTTTGATTAATTGATAGAGTTTTAGCTATTTTTTTATTTGGAGGTGTTATATCAAATTCAAGTACTTTTGAGGTGGGGGTTTTACCAAGTTTTTTCATTTCATCGGTAAAACTATAAAATTTTAATAGATCCTGCTGGTATCTTTTAGGGGAAACAAAAGTACCTTTACCCTGGATCTTATATATGTAATCTTCATTTTCAAGTTCTTTCAAAGCTTGTCGAACAGTTGCTCTGCTTATATTATATCTATCACACAGTTCTTTTTCTGTGGGAAGTTTATCATTTTCAGTGAGTTCTCTATTTTCAATTTTATCAATGATGATTTGTTTTAACTGATAATACAAGGAAAGCGGACTTTCTTTATCAATGGTTTTAACCATATTAATCACATCCATTCAATATAGGTTGTAATGTTGTTATAACAAATTTACTAACTTAATTCTATCAGTGATTTACTGTTTTGTCAAGATTCTGAATATTTAATTTTTAATAACTATCTATGAAGTAACAATTGTTAAATAAATACTATATATCTTAACTTTAGTATTATATACTTAAACTACAATAAAAATTAAGAATGATTTCAAACCCGAAAAATATATTAGGAGTGTTAACATGAAAAATAGATCTTATGGTCCTTTTATGAGCGCAGCTGATGCTTATGGTCATCGTAGTAAAGATTGTAA
This sequence comes from uncultured Halanaerobiales bacterium, assembly GCA_964430875.1. Classification (GTDB taxonomy): domain Bacteria; phylum Bacillota; class Halanaerobiia; order Halanaerobiales; family M55B127; genus M55B127. The sequence goes on along the minus strand of CAYSHP010000021.1, from coordinate 12,183 downwards.
AGAAATTAAGAAAGAAAAGGAACTTTGTGAAAAAGAACAATATTCTTATCCTTATAGTTTTTTTATCCGATAAGATATTTAGTTCTAATTTTAAAAAGTTTATTTTATTTGTTAATATTTTTATACTCTTCATCTATTTATTTAGATGGGGAGTTTTTTTATATATTTTACTAAATTTAAAGTTATGTAATAATTAAATTTGGATTTTTTACGAAATTAATTTGATTTCACTAACTAATTTAAGTATATTGATAATAAGTATTTAATGTAAGTAGTATAATATGAAAAATATTATCAACATTAGGAGTAAGTAATAATATGGTATTTATGTATATATTTTTTATAATTTTAATAAGTAGTATTGTGCAAGGGGCTAGTAGTTTTGGTTTTGCAATAGTTGCCATGCCTTTTTTGGAGTTATTTTTACCAGTTAAAACAGCTACTATTTTAGTTTTAATTTTAGATGCTCTTCTAGTATTTTTTATATCTTTAAAAATGAGAAAACATATTGTATTTAAATCTCTTATCTATGTTATTCTTGGTAGTTATCTTGGAGTTATAATCGGGGTTTTTGGTTTAGAAAATCTAAAATCAGGTTCATTAGAAATGATTTTGGGTATTTTATTAATTATTATTTCACTGTATTTGATCTTTAATGATTCTTTTCAGATAAAACCATCAAAATTTAATGGGATTTCTAGTGGACTTATTAGTTGAATATTTGGTGAGCTATTTAATATTTCCGGTCCACCTCTGGTTTTATATTACTTCTCTTCTATTAAAGAAAAAAAAAGAATGCCATAGTACAATCCAGGCAACCTTTTTCTTATTATTGTCTTTTACCATTTCTATTCATTTATTTAACAGCAATATTACTAAAGAAATATTAAAAATGGCCTCAGTTGGTTCTGTAGCTGTAATATTGGGAACGATTATAGGCTTAAAGATTTTTAACCGTTTAGATAGAGAACTCCTTAGAAAAATATTATCTATTGTTATGATTATTATGGGTTTTATTCTCATTATTTAATAACTTATTCGGCTAGTAAAACAAAAAGCCAAATAGTTATAATTTTTAATACCCCCCTTATAACAAAATGATTATCAAATCACATTAACCAAAAAGGGGGGTAATTTTTTTAACTTTAATAATCCTTGGGCATAACAGAATAATTTCATTAAACTAATTGTTTTTAACCACCTGCAACCATTGTTAAAATAAAAACTTTATCATCTGCTGATAATTCAAAATCTAAACCCTGTTGTTTACCATTAACTAAAAATATTAATTTTCTATCTGTATTAATACCTATTTTATTAATTAAATCATTAATAGTAGAATTTGGTTTTAAATATACTTCACCATTTTCATTAATTTTATCATTTTTATATTTTCTTAATGATCCTACTAATTTAATTTTTACCTTCATTAAAAACACACCTGCTTATATATACGATTCCAGTCCTAATTCTTTTAGTTTAGCTTGTTTTGGTTTTCCAGTATCCTTATCCCAACCGCGTTCATTATAATATTCATCTAAAATATTTGCAAAATCTTTAATTGTACAATCTTTTTGGTCTTCATATAAACCAAATTCAGGTTTTGCTCCCATACGGGGATGAATCATATCATCTTCTCTATAAAATCCTTCTCTAATATTAAATAAACGTTGTAAATTTATAGCTCTTTCGCCAACCTTTAATAATTCCCAACCATCAATATTCCATCCCGTTAAGCCATTTATCATATCAACATAATCTTTGAAATCAGTTCCAACATAAAGCATGAATTTACAGGTACCCATAATATCAGGTAAAGTTCCACCATCTTGTAATAATTTTACTACTTTACCTTTCCCTTCTTCATCCCAACGATCTACATTATTAGGGTCAGGTAATCCAAATTCTGATAATCCAAACTCCATTTTACCTGCATCATAGCCCATAGCTTCAACAGGATGTATATGACATGAACCCCTATTACCAGTTCCATAGCTAACAGCTAAGGCTTTTCCACCACGTGGGTCATGAGCAGGTGCTTCTAATCCTTTTACTTGTACAGCATATTCATAAGAATCTTTACCGAGTTTTTTAGAAGCCCTTTTAACTCCATCTGCTAATAGATTACCAATACCTTCTCTTTTAGCAATCTTTTTAACTAATTCCGGTAAAACTTCTGAATTACCCCAGCTTAAATCTAAACCATTTGTGTCTTTATTATCAATAATTCCATTTTCATAACATTCCATAGCAAATGCTATGGCAGCTCCAGTTGAAATGGTGTCTATGCCATATTCATTACATAAGTAATCACAATGAACAGCTACATCAACATCTTCACTCAAAACAAATGCAGTAAAAGCACTCATTGTTTCATATTCTGCCCCTTCATGACTTGGAGTTTTATATTTGCCTTCTTTTACTTCCGCAATTCTACCACAGCCCACTGGGCAGCCTTTATAACATTGTTTATTATCTACTAAATTATTTTCATAAAAATAATCATAAAGTTCTTCACCTTTTCCCCAAGAATTAGATTGCCAATTTTTTGTGGGAAAATCACCTGAAGCATCACAAGCACCCATATCACCTGTAGTACCGTGTTCTCTAAATTCTTTAGTATCAGGATGCTCCCTTATTTTTTTATGAGCTCTTCTTACTGATTCCATATATTTATCTTTATTAGCAATCTCTACTTCTTTATCTCCTTTACAGGCAATAGCCAATAAATTCTTAGATCCCATAACAGCCCCGGCTCCACCTCGTCCTGCAGCTCTATGGTTAATCATTATTGAAGAATATAATACTTCATTTTCTCCACCTTGTCCTATAGTTAATACTGAAAAATCTTGTCCAATTTCTTCTTTTATTTTATCAGCCTTATTAGAAGCAGACATCCCCTGCAACTCGCCACCATCTTTTATATCTATATCACCATCATTAATTACTATATAACTTGGTTTTTCTAGCTTGCCTTTGATGATTACAAAATCAAAACCAGCATTTCTCATTTGAAAGCCAAATTCATCACCAACTCTCGCTTCCCCCCAGGTACCAGTCAAAGGGGATTTAAAACAAATTTCTAAGCTACCTCCTCCTGGAACTTTTCTATTTGTAAGAGGACTTGTGCCTAAAAACAAAATATTTTCTTTTTTAAAAGGGTCTATTTTTGCATCTAATTCATCATAAAGAATTTTTGCTCCATAACCAGATCCTCCCAGATATTTTTGCATTAATTCTTCACTTAAATTCTCTTGCATAATATTTTGTTTATCAAGATTAATTCTAAGTTGTTTACCCGCATAACCAAATAATTTATCTCCCATAATAAAGCCTCCTGTTTATAATAATCCAGATTTTTCTAACATACTATCTAATTTTTTCTTATGATCTGTAGTTAATGGTAACTTAGGGGCTCTCGAATATCCCCCATAAGCTCCTACTTTATCCATTAAGTATTTAAGAACTTGTACCAATTTACCTGAATGCTCTAATTCGATACAAAATGGTAATAATTTATTATAAAGTACTTTGGCTTTTTCATAATCTTTTTCATTGGCAGCTAACTCAAATAACTGAGCAGATTCACTCGGAAATGCATTGGAAATTACCGATACCCAACCTCTTGCTCCAAAGAAAAAGGATTCTAATGCTAATTCATCACACCCACAAAATGTAGTGATCTTATCTTTTTGGTTTCTTTCTATTTCTCTTAATCTTGTAATATCTCCAGTAGATTCTTTTATATATTTAACATTATCATTTTCAGCTATTTTCATAACAGTTTCTAATTGTATATCAACACCTGTAACCCCTGGATTATTATATACCATTACTGGAATATCTACTGCTTCATTTATTAAATTAAAATGTTTTAAAATTTCTTCTTGTAAGGGATTAAAATAATAGGGTGGAAGGATAAGTAAACCATCCACTCCCAGTGATTCAGCATATGAAGCATTCTTAATAACTTGAGATGTACTATTGGCACTAACTCCTACACATATAGGAACTCTGTTATCTACTTTTGAAACTACTAAATCTAAAACTTCCTTTTTCTCTTCAGGAGTTAAAGTTGTGAATTCCCCTGTACTTCCTAATGGAATTATACCATGTATACCTTTTTTTATATTCCAATCAATATTATGTTCTAAACCTGCAAAGTTAATCTCCTCATTTTTATTAAACGGTGTTGGTAATACAGCAAAAGTACCATCTAATTTTTTCATAATTTTAAATCTCCCCTTCATAATTTATTATAAAAACTTTTAAAATTTAATATATAATCTATTCTATCTAAATTATTTTTCTTAATTTATAAAAAACATATCAAGTTTATATCAATTCTTTTTATGATAGAATATTATTATAAGTTTTTTTCTATATTTTTAGCTGTGTTAGTGACCGATAGCCCGCCTAAACCAGTACAACAAATTTCAGATGGCATCATATTACCAACATTATACATAGAATCTATCACTTCTTCTAATGGTATAACTTCATCTATACCTGCAAGCGCCATATTTGCTGACGCAATAGCATTGGTTGCAGCTATTATGTTACGGCCTAAACAAGGTACTTCCACCCTATTTGCGACAGGGTCACATATTAAACCCAAAATATTTTGTAATGCTATTGAGGAAGCTTTTATACATTGTTCTACTGTTCCATCCATTAATTGAACCAACCCTGCTGCTGCCATACTCGAAGCAGAACCACACTCTGCTTGACAGCCTGCCTCTTCACCAGCAAAAGTAGCCTTTTCAGAAATTAATATTCCTATTATCGCAGATGATAACATAGCTTTTATTAATTTATCTTTATCTAAATTTAGTGTATCAAAAACTCCAATTATTGAACCTGGTATAACACCACAGGAACCAGCTGTAGGTGAAGCAACGATTAATCCCATAGAACTTTTAACTTCCATTACTGCCATTGTATATGTAATAACATTGTTTAAAATTTGGGTAGGTATAAGTTTATCCTTTTCATTGGCATCCTTTACCATCCATGCTTGGGGACCTAATATTCGATCCTCATATTTTGTGCCCGATATACCTTTATTTACCGCTTCATTCATAATATCTATAATCTTTTCCATCTTTTTATACACATCACTTTTGGGCATATCACCTCTTGCACTTTCATATAATGTTGCTAATTCCCACATTTTTAAATCTTTTTCTTTACTTATCTCAATCATTTCATCAGTAGTATTAAAAGGTATTGTTGTATTTTTTCTAGATTTAATAGGTAAAACAGGATTTGTTCTTTTAATATCATAGACTTCATTGATAGCAGTAATTTGCTCAATAATATCAAGATCAATTGAATTAAATGTCTTAATATTAATTAAATAATTATTATTATTTTCACTATAAGTAATAAATTCAAAACTATCTATTTTATTTTTTATATCTTCATAAATATTATTAAATGTTTTCTTATTATCAGTTTTTACAAAAATTAAAGTTTCAAAAAAATCACCTTTAATTGATATTCCAAAATCATTTATCTTTATTAATTCTACCATTCCTCCACCTATAGATAATGCTGTTATGTCTATTTGTTTGTTTTTATTATTATATATAATTAATTTATATGTGTTAGGATGAGTTGCTTCATAATCTTTTATTTCAAATTTTATTTCTACATCCCGTTCTTGAGCTATTTTAAGTGACTCAGGTAATCTTTTGTCATCGGGGTTTAATCCAAGTATACCTCCCACAAGACCGATATCTGAACCATGTCCATCATATGTTGTTGCTAATGAACCTTTCGGGTCAAACTGAGTTATTACCTTTTTTATATTCCCCTCAGTTAATTGCTTTGAAAGTAAACCAATTCTTGCAGCACCAGCCACATGAGAACTAGAAGGACCTCTCATTATTGGCCCAAAAACATCATTAAAAATACTTGAATATTGACTCATATTGTAAACTCCCTTCAATCAATTATTATGGACTTCAAATATATATAATATGTTAGTCTTTTCATAGACTTTTTTCAATGATTTTATTAAAATTTTAGTAATATATTTTCACATAAAACCTGATGGGCTTGCTCTCAGGAGGTAAGTGCTATTTTAAAAATATGATATATTACTAATAAGTTAAGGTGAATCTAAAGACTGAATATATGGAGTTGCAATAGGGATTGAAGCGATAACCAAGCTCCTCTATTGCGTAAAATATTCAAGGTATCAGAATTCCTTAATCTTCAATACAGTAGGGCGTACGGGATTTTAAGCCTCTGGATAAACTGTAAGAGCTAATTTTTACTTGATACTTAATATCAAATAAGAATAGGCTCGTTTCTTGGAGTGAGGAATCCTCGTGGGTTTGCCCCAAAAAAAAGTCAATATTTAATACTTGATAACTTTATCTACTCTTATTCCGCTTGAGCAAGTTACATTTCACATCAATTAGCAGCCATAAAACCTTATTAATCTCTTAAACGACTAAAACTTAGCTTACTTATAGTTTCATCTTTGTCTATTGATAGATCCCAACTGGAGTCTGTTATAAAATTTTGAATTATTTTCCCAGTCACTGGAGCTAATCCAATTCCATCACCCTCATGCCCAGCTGCTATATAATAACCTTTAATAGAATCAACAGCAGAAACTATAGGAAAATGGTCTGCAACATAAGGCCTTAAACCAGAATACCCTCTTATAACATTAATATCCTTTAAAACAGGGAAAAATCTCATTGCCCTGGCGGCAAGTCCCCTCATAACATCTAATGATAACCTTGTATCATAACCAACAAATCTTCTACTACTCCCAATAAGAAAATTATTAGCTTGAGTGGGTTCAAATACAAATGCAATTCCGTTTTTATCAATTACTTCATGTACTTTCCTCGAATAATCTTTTTCGCCAAATTTAGCCATCATATAGCCAAATTCTACTATTTTTCTTTTTCCTATTTGAAAAGTTTTTTCAGCTACTAACATTTGACCTTGTCTTGGCTTTATAGGGATATTAATGCCTACCATTTTACCTATCAGTGGTGCCCAAACTCCTGCAGCATTTATGACATTATCACAGTAAATTTTTTCACTATTAGATAATCTTACAGACTTTACTCTTTTACCTTTATTTAAAGAAATATCCACAACTTCAGTATAATTATAAACGTGAAGTCCGTTTTTAATTGCTTTTTCTGCCAATGAATATACTAAAGCCATCGGGTATATAGAAGCATCAGAATCAATTTCTATTCCACCTATTATATCATCAGCCAATAATGGTTCGTCTTCATGTACCCTATCATAATCCATCATTCTCATTGAATAACCATTTTCCCTTTGTTTATTTACAAATTTTTCGGCTGTTTCCCATTCTTCTTTACTTTCTATTAAATAGATGCTACCCCTTTGAGTATAATCAAAATCTCTATTAAGTTCTTCACTTAAGTTATCAAATATTTGTTGACTACAATAAGCTAATTCTGTATCGAACCCAGGTTGTTTGTCTGCAATTAAAACATTCCCATCACAACTACTTGATGTACCTGAAGCCAAATCCTTTTTTTCTATTAAAGCTACTTTTAAACCTGCTTCCGTTAAATAATAGGCTATACTAGAACCAATTATTCCTCCTCCAATAATTACAGCATCATACTTTTTCATTCAATTCAGCTCCCAATATATTAAACTTTATTGGTCTCACAGGAGCTCTATCATTAGCAGGATATACTTCTTCTGGAGATAAATTTAATTCTTCACAAATAATTCGTTGAATTAAAATTTCACATGATCTGCCTTGACATAACCCCATTCCTGCTCTGGTTCTCCTTTTTATATCAGTAACAGATCTTGCTCCTTTTTTTATTTCACTCTTTATTTCTCCTAGAGTAATTTCCTCACAACGACAGATAATTACATTGTCTTTCATCTTAATCAGCTCCTATCGGGCTTAAATTACGAGCTTGGTCAGCATATTTTTTTGGAACTAAAATAGTAACAATAGGAGTTTTATCAAAGGATTCTAATTTCTTTATTTTCAAAACTTTTGCCTCACACAAATATTCTCCTTTACGGTTTAATGCTTCTACCATTTCTCCCTCTTGAGGTAAATCAGAAAATTCATAAGGAAATGAGACAGTACTATTTTTGTTATCATAGTTTTTATCAACTAAAAATATTGCTAGTCCAGGACATTTGTGCAAACACAATCCACAACCAATGCATTTTTCTTCATCAAGTTTTGGCTGATTAGTAATAGGTTCTCCTATAGTTATAGCTCCAAATTTACAAGCTGATTCACAAGGATTACAGGGTATTTCCTGGTTGCACTCAATTACAGCTTTTGGCCCAGTATTATAATCATTAACTGGCCTCTGGGCTTTAATATATTTATTATATTCTTTTATCAATTTTTTCTTGGCTTTTAATCGATCTTCTCCAAAGGGACCTAACCTTAAATCTTTTAATCTTTTATTAATTTGTTTTTTGATATTTTCACTTTCACTATTACTTAATTTTTTTAACTTAGCTGCTACATCTACACCAGCCAATCTACCTTCTTCTAAAGCTGTATTCGCTTCCTCCACTCCTGTAGTATCGCCTACTACATATATTCCTTTTTCAGTAGACTCCATATTTTCATTATGAAGAGGCACCCAGCCTCCTAATTTAGAAATATAAGTTTTTTTACAATTGGCCATATTAGCCAATTCAGATAATGGTTTCAACCCTGCTGCTATAGCAACTACATCAACATCAATTTCTTTTTCAGTACCCTTAATTGGTTGAAAGTGTTTATTTACCTCTACAATTACAGCCCCGGTAACTCCTTTTTCTTTAGTTCCTTGCGCCTTGAAAATAGTATGATCTAAATATAATGGAACCCCTTCTCTTTCTATTTTAGCAGAATGTACCTCATAACCGCTCACTTTTGAAGCTGTATCCACTAATCCAACTATTTCAGCTCCCGCTTGAATAAGTTGATAAGATACAATAAGGCCTACATTACCTGTTCCAATCATTAACACTTTTTTACCTGGTAAAATCCTATGTACATTTGTCATTGTTTGAGCTGCCCCTGCTCCCATAACTCCGGGTAATGTCCAACCTTCAAAATTAATAACTTTTTCAGAAGCTCCAGTAGCAATTATTATTTTTTTTGCTCTTATTGTTTTAAGTCCTTTTCCCTTTTTTTCTACTGCAATTTGTTTATTTGGAAAAACACCAATAACAACACTATCTAACCAAATTTCTACTCCAAGGTCTTCACATTTTTGTATTAATTCCTTACCTATATCTATACCCCTGACACCTGAATAATGCGCACTCGAACCAAAAAATTTATGTATTTGTTTAAATAGCTGTCCACCTGCTTTTTGATTTTCATCTATTAACAAAACATCTACATTTGCTTTAGAAGCCTCAATTGCTGCAGAAAGACCAGCCGGACCAGCACCAATTATAACTAATTCTTTTTCAATCATTTGTTTTGCCACTTCTTTTTAACCCATATTGTGTTTCTATAACCATCCCTTTTTCAACTGGTGTAATACATGTCCTTACATTAGGAATACCATTTACAACCATTGAGCAATCTGTACATTGTCCAATAGCACAAAATATACCTCTAGGTTCGTTATATTTTATTGTATATCTATTAATTCTTATACCATTTGCATAAAGTGCAGCTGCAATCATTTCTCCTTTTTCGGCTGTTATCTTGTTACCATCAAATATTATTTCAACTTTTTCCTTTTCTTCTCTTTTACCCAATATGGGATGATTATTAATTCTATTATTCATAAGTATAACCCCCTGATTTTAATCCGTTTTTCTTCCTAGTAAAAAACCTTCTTGAATTGGATCATCAGGATCTATTATCCATTGATTTATTCCCATTACATAAGCTCTACCTGTTATCTCTGGAATAATTGCATCAAATTTTCCTACTTTGGTTGTATCTATTATTTTACCTTTAAAATAGGTGTTAATTATACTCTCAAATTTTAATGAACTATCTTTAGCCAGGTCTCCTTTATAATACTCAGCTGCTAATCTAGAAGAAGTACCCGTACCACAAGGAGAACGATCGATAGAACCTGGTGGAATTACTACCACATTTTTAGTGTCTCCCTTTTCTGTAAGGGGGTCTCCAGTTACCATAACATGAGTTGCTTCATTAATAAATCTTTTCTCAGGATGATATATATCAACTTGTTGGTTAACTGCTTTTTTAATTAGTCCAGCCTTTTTAATTATATTATTCGAATTTTCTGGTATTAGTTCTTCTTTTATAACTTTTTGATCTATTATAATATAAAAATTTCCTCCATATGCAATATCAACTTTGATATTACCAAAGCCTTCAACTTTTATTTTTTCATCTTTAGCAAAGAGAAAGGCAGGGACATTTGTAAAACTTACATCTTTAGCTATATTATTTTCTACCTTAACCTTTACATTAACTAAACCAGCTGGGGTATCTAAAGTTATTTTAGTTACTGGCTCCTTAGGTTTAATAGTTCCACTTTCAATTAAAGCAGTTGAAACTCCTATTGTGTCATGACCACACATTGGAAGATATCCACCTACTTCGATAAAAAACACTCCAATATCTGCTTGTTTTTTACAAGGCTCAGTTAATACCACCCCTGACATCACATTATTACCTCTTGGTTCAAACATTAATACTTTCCTGATCCAATCCATATTATTTTTCATATACATCATTTTCTCTTCCATACTTTTTCCAGGTATATATGGTATTCCCCCGACAATTGTTCTTGTTGGTTCTCCAGCGGTATGTGTATCAATGGTATGAAAAATCCTTTTAAAATTCATATTATCAACTTCTTTTTTTGAGTTTTTAATTAAACAATTTGTTAATGTTTTGACCCTCTCTTATCCTTCATTTAATTAAGACAGATAAAAAAAATAAAATAATTTTTTACTATCATTATTTAAAACCTATCTGATAGTAATCAAGAAGTACTTATATCTTTTTACTTAAAAATTTTATATACTGACTATTTTACAATTATCTGGTTGGGAAATTTATTTAATATTTCCCGCCCTTTCTCTGTTACTACTACAATATCTTCTATCCTAATACCAAATTCTCCCGGTATATAGATCCCCGGTTCAACACTAAAAGCCATACCTTTTTTTAATTCTAATTTATTACCGGTTTTTATAAATGGTGCTTCATGAACACTAACACCTATACCATGTCCGGTTCTATTAATAAAGTTATCACCAAAACCGGCTTTTTCAATAATACTTCTTGCTGTTTGATCAACATCCTCGGCAGTTATACCTTCTCTTACTATATTTTCAGCATCCTGATAGGCCTTTTTTACTATATTATAAACCTTTTTTTCTTTTGCAGAAATATCTCCAATAAAAATTGTCCTTGACATATCAGAACAATAACCATTAGATATACAGCCAAGGTCTAAAATAATAATATCCTTATCCTGAATAGTCCTTTCGCCTTTATTATAATGTGGTTTAGAACTATTAGGTCCAGAAGAAACTATAGGTTCAAAAGATATCCCATCAGCATTTAATTCTACAATAGTTTTTTTGATTTTTTCTTTTATATCATATTCTGTTAAGCCTGGTTTGATATAATAAATTGTTTTTTGCATAATTTCATCGGCTAACTTGGCAGCCTTCTTTAATTTATTGATCTCTGTTTCTGATTTGATGATTCTTAAATTTTCAAGCAACTTTTGCCCATTCATAAATTTACAACTACATACATTTTTTATATCTATGAGATCAACTGCACTTATAGTATTATTTACTGCGATATTTTTGTTATTTAAATCAAACCTTTTTAATTTATCCTCCAAAATATCAATAAAACCTTCTCTATCTTTCCACATAAATATTTTACTTCCATCAAGTATATCATTTACCTCTTCATAATAAACCTGAGGTGAAATATAAAAGAAATCACCATTTTTTAACAAGATAAATGCTTGAAATCTTTCACAAACAAAAGTAGATAACCCAATTAAAAACCTTAAGTCATTTGACGGTCCTATCATAAAGGCATCAATATTTTTTTCATCCATTAATTCTAATAATTGACTTATTTTTTCGTCCATATAAAATCTCCTTTCGAAGTGAATTTATTTTATCAAATGACAGGAAGCAAAATGCTCGTTGTCATAATCTTTAAATTCAGGTTCCTTTTCA
>CAYSHP010000020.1:0-33865 GCA_964430875.1 uncultured Halanaerobiales bacterium | reverse complement strand
AGAAGAAGAAGCAGAAGAAGAAGCAGAAGAAGAAGCAGAAGAGACTGCTGAAAGTGAAGAAAAAACAGAAGAAAGTGAATCAGCAGAAGAAGATTCAAAAGAAGAAGGCGAAACTAAAGAATTTAATTACAGTGATAATGACATAGCTGATCTTAAAAAAGGTCAGAAAGTAACAGGCACTGTAGTGGAAATAAATGATGATGGTGTATATGTAGATGTAGGTTATAAAACTGATGGCTTTATTCCTAAAGAAGAACTTAATCACCGTAAAGTTGATGACCCTCGCAATCTAGTTGAAGAAGATGAAGAAATTGAAGTAATTATTCTTACCCTTGAAAATGAAGAAGGCAATATGATTTTATCTAAGAAAAAAGCTGACTATGAAAAAGCTTGGGAAAGAATCATAGAAGCTCACGATAATGATGAAATTATAGAAGCAGAAGTAACAAAAGAAGTTAAAGGTGGCTTAGTTGTAGATGTAGGAGTAAGAGGATTTATTCCTGCTTCCCATGTTGCAGTAGGCTATGTTGAAGATCTCAGCGAATATGTTGGAGATACTTTAAGATTAAAAGTAATAGAGGTTGAAAGAGATAAAAATAATGTAGTACTTTCTGCTAAAAAGGTTATTGAAAAAGAAAGAGCCCAAAAGAAAGAAGAAACTCTAGAAAACCTTGAAGAAGGAGATACAGTTGAGGGCACAGTAACTAAATTAGTAGACTTTGGTGCATTTATTGATCTGGGTGGAATTGAAGGTCTACTTCACATTTCAGAAATGTCTTGGGGTAGAATTGAGCATCCTTCTGAAGTATTAGATGAAGGAGAAGAAGTTGAAGTTAAAGTACTCGGTGTAAATAAAGAAGATGAAAGAATTTCCCTCGGTTTAAAACAGTTATTACCTGACCCATGGGAAGAATTTGCCAAAAAACACTATGAAGGAGAAACAATTGAAGGTAAGATAACAAAACTAGTTGACTTTGGTGCCTTTATGGAAGTTGCTGATGGTATTGAAGGTCTTATCCATATTTCTCAATTGTCACAAAAGCATGTTGAAACTCCGGATGAAGTAGTAGAAGCTGGTGAAAACCGTAAAGCTAAAATTATCAATATTGACCCTGAACAAAGAAGAATTGGATTAAGCCTTAAAGGACTTGAAGAAAAACAAGAGAAAGAAACTAAACAACAATCAAAAGATAAAAAGAAAAAATCTGAGTCTAAAGACAAAGAAGAAGAAACTTCTTCAGGTGCTACAATCCAAGAATTAGTAGGGGATATCTTTGATAAAGAAGAGTAGTGTAAAATAAAATGAAGAAATTAAGGGCCTTGCTATTCCTTTTAAAGAATAGTAAGGTCTTTATTTTTGTTAATAGCATACTATATTGCTAAGGCTTCAAAGATATGTTATTATTTTATGTAGCAGGAGGAAAGTATTATGATTGAAATAACAAATATAAAAGAAAATAGTACAGCCGATAAATTAGGAATTGAAGCTGGTGACAAGATAGTATCTGTTAATAATAAAGAAATTAAAGATTATATAGATTATAATTATGAAGTGGCTGAATTTAGTTTTGAATTAAAGCTCGAAAAGAAAAATGGAGAAACTGTTAATTATAATGTCCAAAGAAAGTATGATGAAAAATTAGGTATTGAGTTTGCAGACATAGTTTTTGATGGTCTTAATAAATGTAAAAATAAATGCATATTTTGTTTTGTAGACCAACAACCACCTGATTTAAGAGATACTTTAAATATAAAAGACGATGATTATCGGTTTTCTTTTCTTCAGGGAAGTTATATAACCCTTACCAATTTGTCTGATAAAGATCTTAAGAGAATTGTAAAATATAATTTGAGTCCTTTAAATATTTCAGTCCATACTACAGATCCCAAGCTAAGAAAGTATATGATGAAAAATCCTGAAGCTAAAAATATTTTAAATCAACTAGATTATTTAAGTGAAAATAATATTGATTTTAATACACAAATAGTCCTTTGTCCTGATATTAATGATAAAGAAAAATTAAATGAATCCATATCTGATTTAAGTAAATATTATCCGAATATTTTATCTTTAGCCATTGTTCCAGTTGGTTTAACTAAGTATAAAAATGATAAACTTAGAACATATAATAAAGATGAAGCCATTAATATTATTAATCAAGTTAAAAATTGGCAGGAAAAAATTAAAGAAATATTCGGTGAGAACTTTATATATCTTTCTGATGAATTTTATTTATTAGCCGATAAGAAGATTCCAGATTATGGACATTATAATGATTTTCCTCAACTGGAAAATGGGGTTGGTTTAACAAGATTATTTAGAGATAATTATTATAATATCAAAGATGAATATATAGATAATATTAATAAAAGAGAAAAAGAAGAGGTTTACTATTTATTAACCTCTGTCTTAGGTGAAAAAGCAATAAGGCCTATTATAGAAGATATCAAAGACAGCCTTAATAATATAAATATTAATATCGAAGTAATTGAAAACAATTTTTTTGGTGAAACTGTGACAGTCACTGGATTATTAACTGCGCAAGACATTGAGCGTAAAATAAGTTCTGTAGATGATAGAAATATTATTTTACCCGGTATAATCTTAAATGATGATAATATGTTTATTGATGAGGTTCATATAGAAGATTTTAAACAAAAATTTAATGATAAAAAGATATATATTTGCAATAATATAAAAGATATTTTGGAGGTGTTAGGAGATGTCTAAACCAGTAGTTGCAATTGTAGGTCGGCCAAATGTAGGTAAATCTACCTTATTTAATAGATTGGCCGGCACTAGAATTTCTATTGTAGAAGATGAACCCAGTATAACTAGAGACAGAATATATGCAGATGCAGAATGGTTAGACCATGAGTTTAAATTAATTGACACTGGTGGTATTGAAACCGAAAGTAATGAAGAAATTAAAACTATGGTTAAAAAACAATCTGAACTAGCTATAGAAGAGGCAGATTATATTTTATTTGTAGTAGATGGCAGAGCAGGTTTAACTGCTTTAGATGAAGATGTAGCTCAAATATTAAGAAAATCAAATAAAGATGTGTATGTGGTTGTTAATAAAATTGAAGATTTTACAAATATGCAGGAAAATGTTTGGGAATTTTATTCTTTAGGTTTTGAAGTAGTAGTACCAATATCAGCTGAACATGGTAAAAATATAGGTGATCTTTTAGACCATGTAATAGATGGTATAGAAGAAATCGAACCTGAAGAAAAAGAAGATGTAATTAATATTGCAATAGTTGGCAAACCAAATGTAGGTAAATCCTCTCTAATAAATTATTTAGTAGGCCATGAAAGAGTTATAGTCAGTGAAAAACCTGGTACAACTAGAGATGCTATAGATACAACAATAAAATTTAATGACGTCAAGTTTAATTTAATAGATACAGCTGGTCTAAGGCGAAAAGCCAGGGTTAATGATGATATTGAGTATTATAGTAATATCAGATCAATTAGAGCTATTGAAAGATCTGATGGTGTTTTAATGATGATTGATGCCAATGAAGGGGTGACAGAACAAGATAAAAAGATTTCAGGCTATGCACATGATGCAGGCAAAGCAATGGTAATTGCCATAAATAAATGGGATTTAGTCAACGCTGATTCTGATGAAATGGCTAGATACAGAGATGAAGTATATTATAATCTTAAATTCCTTAAATATGTGCCAATCAGTTTTATTTCAGCTTTAACAGGCAAAAGAGTCAAAGAAGTATTAGAGCTACTTGAATACAGTGTAGATCAAAGTGCTAAAAGAATTAAAACTGGCTTATTAAATGAAGTTATCCAGGAAGCTATTCAACTAAGAGAACCACCTACTAAAAAAGGGAAACAGCTAAAAATTTATTACTGCAGTCAAGTAGGAGTTAAACCACCTACATTTGTATTTTTTGTTAATAATCCAGATTTAATGCATTTTGCCTATCAAAGATATTTAGAAAATACAATAAGAGAGAACTTTGGGTTTATTGGTAGTCCAATCGTAATAAAAATCAAAAAAAGGGGTTAAAAACATGAAACTATTTTTAGTTTTTATATTAGCCTATTTGTTAGGTTCCATTCCCAATGGTTATATTTTTGGCATGAGATTTGCTGGTAAAGATATTAGAAATTTTGGTAGTGGAAATGTAGGTGCCACTAATGTAGCCCGGGTAGCTGGTTATAAAGTGGGGCTATTAGTTGCAATTTTAGATATTGCAAAAGGTTATGTTGCAGTTTTAATAGCACAATATTTTTTATTACCCGAATACTCTATGGTCTTCGTTTTTGCAGCGGTATTATTAGCTATTATAGGTCATAATTGGTCCGTTTTTTTATCATTTAAGGGAGGAAAAGGTGTAGCAACTAGTGTAGGTATAATACTCCGTTTATTTCCATATTCACTATTAATACTAGTTATTGTATGGATTGTTATGATTTTATTAACTAAAATGGTCTCTGTAGGTTCAATTTTAGGTGCCATATCACTTCCTATTAGTGTAGCTTTTTTATATAGTACAGATAGTTCTTATATAATATTTAGTACAATAATAACACTTTTGGTTATTTTTAGCCATCGTTCCAATATTAAAAGAATAATAAAAGGAAATGAAAACAAGATGAGTTGGCCTCCTGGAAAGGAATGATTTAAGTGTCATCTAAAATAAGTGTAATTGGAGGAGGCAGCTGGGGAACATCTTTAGCACAGGTTGCTTCTGAAAATATAGATAATGTATTAATTTATGTACGTGATAAAGAAGTAGTAGAAACTATTAATCAAGAATCTATAAATTATAAATACTTTCCTGATAAAAAGTTGAATAATAATATTAAGGCTACTAATAATATAGATGAAATTACTGATTTTGCTCAAGACATTATTTTATCAGTTCCCACCAGTGCTACTCGTGAGATTATGCAAAAAATTGAAGATAAACTAACAAAAAAGCATACAATAATTTCTACTGCTAAAGGATTAGAAATTAATTCTTTTAAGACTAATTCAGAAATTATAGGAGAATTTTTTACAGGTAATATAGCTGTTTTATCAGGTCCTACCCATGCTGAAGAAGTAATTAAAGAGATTCCCACTGCTATTGTAGCAGCTTCAAAAGATATGCAAGTTGCCAAAAGAATCCAGAAATTATTAATGACTGTACGCTTTAGAATATATACAATAGAAGATATTAAAGGAGTTGAACTAGCAGGAGCAGTTAAAAATATAATTGCGGTTGCCTCTGGGGTTACTGATGGTATTGGTTATGGAGATAATACGAAAGCAGCTTTAATCACGAGAGGTTTAGCCGAAATAGTGAAGTTTGGATTATACTTAGATACTAATAGAGAAACATATAATGGTTTAGCTGGACTGGGTGATTTAGTAGTAACCTGTAATTCTAATCATAGTAGAAATAGAAGATTTGGAATACAGATCGGTAAGGGAAAATCATTTAAAGAAGCTGAAAGGATAGTAGATCAGGTTGTAGAGGGAGCCAAAACAGCCAAGGCAGTTCATAAATTTTTACAGGAACATACTGATATTGAAATGCCGATTACAGAAGAAGTATATAAAGTACTTTATCTTGGTAAAGATCCACATCAGGCTTTAGATGATTTAATGTTAAGACAAGCAAGAAATGAATTTTATTATTTACCCTAAATTTATACTTTACGAATACACAAATAAAGGATTTTATTTTCTTATATTGAATTATTCATTTAGTATTAATATATAAAAATTATAATATTACTTTACCTGAAAGGGGTTTTTTTATGTCTGTAAAAATTATTGCTGATTCTGGTTGTGACTTACCTAAAAATTTACTTGAAGAATATAATATAACAGAAGCACCACTTTTGGTATATCCAGAAGGACAGGAGGATCAAGCTGAGAAAGTAGATGATCCTAAGGTTATCTATGATGGTATGAGAGATGGTAAGGTATTTAAAACTGCTCAAGTACCTCCTAACTTTTTTGAAAAATTATTTACCCAACTGGTTGAAGATAATCAACCTGCCATTTATATATCCTTTTCTTCTAAATTATCAGGTACTTATCAATCTTCTGTAGTTGTTAAAAATAACATTGAAAGAGAACATGATAATTTAGATTTAACTATTATTGATTCTAAATGTGCTTCCCTAGGATATGGAATGATTGTATATCAAGCCGGGAAAATGGCAAAAGAAGGTTACAGTAAAGATGAAATAATCAAAATGATTAAACACCATAAAAAACATATGGAACATATATTTACTGTTGATGATCTTGATTATCTAAGAAGAGGCGGTAGAATAAGTAGAACTGCTGCTTTTGTAGGAGGACTATTAAATATAAAACCTATCTTAGATGTAGAAGATGGGGAATTAGTACCCTTAGAAGAAAAAAGGGGAAGAAGAAAGGTCTTCGATAGAATGATTGAATTAATGGAAGAAAGAGGCGAAAACCTTCATAACCAAATTGTAGGCATCAGTCATGGTGATGATCCGGAAGGTGCTAAAAAATTGAGGGATATGATTCAAAAAGAATTCAAACCACAGGGTTATATTGTAAATATGATTGGATCTGCTATTGGAGCTCACTCTGGCCCCGGAACTTTAGCTGTATATTTTTTAAATGACACAAATTATTAAAAATTTTTAAGAAATACAAGAAGGATTTCAGCAATAGATATATAATATATATACTAAGACGAATATTTATTAATGAATGCATAATAATTTTAATTAGGAGGAAATTTAATGAAAAGAAGAGTTTTAATAATGGGGGCAGCCGGTAGGGATTTTCACAATTTTAATACTTTTTATCGCGATAATGATGATTATGAAGTAGTTGCTTTTACAGCTACTCAAATACCTGATATTGAAGGCCGTAAATATCCTGCAGAATTAGCAGGAGAAAATTATCCTGAAGGAATTCCAATTTATCCAGAAAGTGATATTCATCAAGTTATAGAAGACGAAGATATTGATGAAGTAGTATTTGCTTATAGTGATGTTAGCTATGAATATTTAATGAGTAAAGGATCACAGGTAATGGCAACTGGTGCTGACTTTACAATGATGGGTAAAGATTCTACAATGTTAGAATCTGACGTACCTGTAATTGCTGTTTGTGCTGTAAGGACTGGTGTAGGCAAAAGTCAAACTACAAGAAGAGTATCTGATATATTAAATGCAATGGGTAAAAAAGTTGTTGTAATTAGACACCCAATGCCTTATGGAGACTTAGTTGCTCAGTCAGTTCAGCGTTATGAAAAATATGAAGATATGGAAAAAAACAACTGTACAATAGAAGAAATGGAAGAATATGAACCTCATATTGAAAGAGGAAACATCTTATACGCTGGTGTAGATTATGAAAAGATTTTAAGAGAAGCTGAAAAAGAAGCAGATGTAATCTTATGGGATGGCGGAAATAATGATATGCCATTTTATAATCCTGACTTAATGATTACTCTTGTTGATCCACATAGAGCAGGTCATGAGCTTTCTTACTATCCCGGTGAAATCAACTTAAGGTTAGCAGATGTCGCTTTAATTAATAAGGTATCTACTGCTAATCCTGAAGATGTTGCAAAAGTAAGGGCTAATATTCAAATGGCAAATCCTGAGGCTACAATTGTAGATGCAGCTTCACCAATTTTTGTAGAAGACCCAGAGTTAATTAAAAACAAAAAAGTGTTAGTTGTAGAAGATGGACCTACTTTAACACACGGTAATATGGAATACGGAGCAGGCGCAATTGCAGCCCGTAAATTTGGTGCTAAAGAATTAATTGACCCACGCCCATTTGCTGTAGGTTCAATAAAAGATACATTTAATAAATACAGTCATCTATCTGACATCTTACCAGCAATGGGTTATGGTAAGAAACAGATGAAAGAGTTAGAAGATACAATTAAAAACTCAGATGCTGAGGCGGTTGTAATCGGCACTCCAATTGATCTCACTAAGATCATAGATATTGACAAACCTCATACTAGAGTTAAATATGAACTACAAGAAATTGGCAAACCAAATCTACAAGATTTAATCGAAGAATTAAATCTATAAATCTGAAACTCTAAAGCCCCCTTTTTTAGGGGGCTTTTTTAAACTTCAATAACAATTTTTAAAGGATGATAGAATATATGTTAAAAGAAAATCTGAAAGTACTAAGAGAAGGTAAAATTAAAGATAATAAGTATATAGTATATTGGATGCAGGCTGCCCATAGGGTTCAAGATAATCCAGCTTTAGATTTTGCTATTAAAAGAGCTAATGATATTGAAGTCCCTTTAGTAGTTGTTTTCAATTTAACTGATAAATTTCCTGAGGCCAATTTGCGTCATTATTACTTTATGCTTGAGGGTTTAAAGGAAGTAAATAATGATTTAACTGATTTAGGGATTAAATTTATTTTAAAAATAGGAGATCCAGTTAAAAATCTAGCTGAAATAAGTAAAGATGCTGTAATGCTTGTTTCAGATCGGGGATATTTAAAAGTAGAAAGAGCTTGGAAACAAGAGGTGGCTGAAAAGATAAATTGTAGATTTGTTTTGGTTAATACAAATACAATTGTGCCAGTTGATGTAGCCTCTCCAAAGGAAGAATATGCCGCTTATACAATTAGGAAAAAAATTAATAATAAAGTAGAAAGATTTGTAGACACTATAGATAAAGAACGATTAAAATTAAATTCTCTTCGAATAAAAATACAGGGAGAAGACCTTACAGATATAGATGCCTTGCTTGCAAAACTTGCTATAGATAATTCAGTTCAAGTTAGTCCTATCTTTAAAGGGGGTTCTAGTGAAGCATTAGCTAGATTAGAAACTTTTATGGATAAAAGTCTAGAAAAATATGAAGAAGTAGGAAGCAATCCTGAGTATGATGTGACTTCAAAATTGAGTCCTTATCTTCACTTTGGACAGATTTCTCCCGCCTATATCTATAAAAGAATAAAATGGAATGATATAAAAGCAGAAGATTTTTTAGAACAATTAATTGTTCGCAGAGAACTTAGTTTTAATTATGTCTATTATAATGAAAATTATGATCAAAATCTAGTAGATATATTACCAAATTGGGCAGTTTTAACTTTACAAGAACACAAAAATGACCAAAGAGAATATAATTATAGTAAAGAGCAATTCGAAAATTATAACACACATGATGAATATTGGAATGCTGCTCAAAAAGAAATGGTCTTAAGTGGTTATATGAACGGCTATATGCGGATGTATTGGGGTAAAAAAATATTAGAATGGACTAAAAGACCCCAAAAAGCCTTTGATATAATTTTATATTTAAATAATAAGTATTTTTTAGATGGAAGAGATCCCAATGGATATGCAGGAGCCGCCTGGATTTTTGGAAAACATGATAGAGCTTGGAAAGAAAGAAAAATATTTGGTAAGGTAAGATATATGAATAAAAACGGACTAAAAAGAAAGTTTGACATGGAAAAATACCTAAAAAAAGTATATAAACTGACATAATTTTCATTACATTATTACAAATATTAAAATTGAAAACAGGAAAATCCTTTACAAACAATTTTAAAACATCTATAATATTATAATAGTTATGTACAAATGTAAATCAAAGCAAGGAGGTATAAGCAGGATTTCCTGTAGATATATATGAGAGAGAAAATATTTGATATCTTAAGTTATTTAATTGAAGAACTTCTTAATAGTGGAGATGATGTAGTGGACCAAGAAGATTTGATCAGTGAATTGGTAGATAAAGGTTATGAAATAGAAGATATTGATGAAGCTTTTCAATTGATCTTTGAAAAACCTGAAATTATTGAGCATAATGATATTGAAGGTATATCAGAAGATAATTTTTTAAATAGAGTTTTTACTATACAAGAAAAAATGTACTTACCAAAAGAACACAGAGGTTTAATAAAAAGGTTACTTCTGATGAATGTTATGACTATTAAAGAAACAGAAGAAGTAGTTAATAAGATAATTCAGAATGTATATTATAATAATAATAAGAACTTTGATTTTTGGGATTTAATTCAAGATGTTATAGAAGATGAAAAACGTATAAAATACATTTCAAATCATTTTAAAGAATTTTCTACAAAATTATCTAAGGATTTTAAATACATTAATTAATTATTTTGGAGGTTAAGTTGATCATGGCTAAAAAGAATCTAGTTATTGTTGAGTCCCCAGCAAAAGCCAAAACAATAAAAAAGTTTTTAGGCAAAAATTTTGATGTGGAAGCATCAATGGGACATGTTGTTGATTTACCCAAAAGTAAAATGGGTATTAATATAGAAGAAAATTTTGAACCTAAATATATTACAATTAGAGGCAAAGGTAAAGTATTAAAAAAGTTAAGAAAAGCTAAAAAGAAAAGTGAACAAGTATATCTTGCTACTGACCCTGATAGGGAAGGTGAAGCAATATCTTGGCACTTATCAAGAGCACTAAAATTAGATGAAAGTAAAAATAGAATAGAATTCAATGAAATTACTAAAAATGCTATCACAAAGGCAATTAATAATCCCAGAGAAATTGATCAGGATCTTGTTGATGCTCAACAGGCAAGAAGGCTTCTTGATAGACTAGTAGGGTATAAATTAAGTCCCTTACTCTGGAAAAAAGTGAGAAAGGGTTTAAGTGCAGGTAGAGTGCAGTCTGTAGCTGTAAAAATAATCTGTCAAAGAGAAGAAGAAATTGAAGACTTTACTCCTAAAGAGTATTGGTCTATTACAGCTATTTTTAGTGATGGTAAAAAAGATTTTGAAGCTGATTTATTTAAAATAGATGGAGAAAACTTTGATTTAGGCAATGAAAAAGAAGTAAATAAGGTATTAAAAGAATTAGAAAAAAATAAATATATGATTGATGATATTAAAATTAAGGAAAGAAGACGTAACCCTTATCCACCCTTTACTACGAGTACATTACAGCAAAGGGCATCTTCAGTACTTAATTTTTCCGCTAAAAAGACTATGTTTATTGCCCAACAGTTATACGAAGGTATAGATATCGGTAGTGAAGGTACCATAGGTCTAATAAGTTATATTAGAACTGATAGTACCAGACTATCAAATGAAGCCCGCAATGAAGCTCAAAAATATGTTATAGATAATTTTGGTGACAAATATTATAAAGGTAGACAGTTTGGTAAAAGTGGCAGCAATACTCAGGATGCACATGAAGCTATTAGACCTACTTCAGCTTTTAGAGCTCC
Source organism: uncultured Halanaerobiales bacterium (assembly GCA_964430875.1). GTDB lineage: Bacteria > Bacillota > Halanaerobiia > Halanaerobiales > M55B127 > M55B127. The sequence goes on along the minus strand of CAYSHP010000020.1, from coordinate 22,656 downwards.
TGATAAAATCAAAAAGTACTTAACCAAAGACCAGTATGCTTTATATAACTTGATTTGGAATCAATTCGTTGGCAGCCAAATGAAACCAGCAGTATATAAAACTTATGCTATTGATATCTTAAACGGAATATACAATTTCAGATTCAATGGATCTGAACTTAAATTTCCTGGTTTTTTAAAACTGTTTAATGGAGATAATAATGATGATTATATTCCTGAAGTAACTAAAAATGATGAAATAGAAGCTGAAGAAATAAATCCAGAACAACACTTTACAAATCCACCACCAAGATATACAGAAGCTTCTTTGGTTAAAACCATGGAAGAAGAAGGAATTGGTAGACCAAGTACTTATGCGCCTACTTTATCTAAGATTGTATCTAGAAATTATGTAGATAAAAAAGGTAAATACTTTATACCTACCGATCTTGGTAAAATTGTAAATGAGTTATTAAATGAATACTTTCCAGATGTAACTGATATAGAATTTACTGCCCAATTAGAAAAAAGGTTAGATGAAATTGAGGAAGGTAAAGAAAAGTGGCAGGAAATATTAAAAGATTTCTATTCTGACTTTAAAGAAAGATTAGAAGAAGCGCGTGAAAATATGAAGAAAGTTAATATGGATATTGAAACTGATATTAAATGTGACAAATGTGGTAGACCAATGGTTATCAAACACGGTCGTTACGGTAAATTTTTAGCTTGCTCTGGTTTCCCAGAATGTAAAAACACGAAACCTTATCTTGATAAGATAGGTGTAGATTGCCCTAAATGTGAAGATGGTGAAGTTGTCAAAAGAAAATCTAAAAAAGGAAAAACATTTTATGGATGTAGTAATTATCCCGACTGTGATTTTGTTTCTTGGGATAAACCAACTAATAAAAAATGTCCTAAATGTGGAAGCATGATGGTAGAAAAATACAGTAAAAAAAGAGGTAAATATTATAAATGTACTAATAAAGAATGTAAACATACTGTTACTGAATAGCAGAATATTTGACACACTGAAATTGCTTGTGTTAAACTAAATCCAGAAGATTTAAAATTTTGCAAATATTATAGGAGGTACCATTAATGGAGAAAATAAAGGCAACCACAATAGTTGCTGTTAAATATAATGATCAAGTAGCATTAGCCGGAGACGGTCAGGTAACAATGGGTGATACAGTAATGAAAGCAACCGCCCGTAAAGTTAGAAGATTATACAATGACGAAATTTTAGCGGGTTTTGCAGGAACTTCTGCTGATGCTTTTACTCTTTTTGAAAAATTTGAAGGAAAACTAGAAGAATATCATGGTAATCTACAACGTGCTGCGGTTGAGTTAGCAAAAGAGTGGCGTACTGATAAAATGTTAAGAAAGTTAGAAGCATTATTATTAGTTGCTGATAAAGAAAAATTATTATTGATCTCCGGGACAGGAGATGTTATAGAACCTGATGATGAAATATTAGCAATTGGTTCTGGTGGTGCTTATGCTAAGGCAGCTGCAAGGGCTTTAATTGATACTAATCAGGATTTATCAGCAAAGGATATTGCCACCCGCTCACTCAAAATTGCAGCCGATATTTGTATTTATACTAATGATAATATAATTACCGAAAGTCTATAATATATATTAGGAGGATTTGTATGGAGTTAACACCAAGTCAAATAGTTGAAAAGCTAAATCAATATATAGTAGGACAGAATGATGCTAAAAAATCTGTAGCTATTGCATTAAGAAATAGATATCGTAGAAAGTTAGTAGATAAAGAATTACAGGAAGAAATTATTCCAAAAAATATTTTAATGATTGGACCAACGGGGGTAGGTAAGACCGAAATAGCCAGAAGATTAGCCAATATTGCTGAGGCCCCTTTTATCAAAGTAGAAGTAACTAAATTTACAGAAGTTGGCTATGTGGGACGCGATGTAGAGTCAATGGTAAGAGATTTAATTGAAAGTGCGATTAGAATGATTAAAGAAAATAAGATGGAAGAGGTTGAAAAAGAAGCCTTAAAGGCTGCCCGCGAAAGAATTATTGAAAACCTATTACCAATGCCCGGTAAAAAGAAAAAAGGGCCATTTCAATTTTTATCTGATGAAGAGGAAGAAGAATCACAATCTGAAAGCTATCAAAGAATACAAAGACGTAGAGATAAATTAATGGAGAAATTAAAAGAAGGAGAAATAGACGATAGAAAGATTGAAATTTCAATTGAAAAGGATTCTCCTCAGATGATGGAACTATTTACAGGACAAGGTGTAGAAGAAATGGGGATTAATTTTCAGGACATGTTTGGTGACATTTTTCCCAAACAAAAAAAGACCAGGAAAGTTAAAATTAAAGAAGCTATTGATATCTTAAAAGATGAAGAAGCTAAAAAGTTAATTGATAATGAAGAAGTAAAAGCTGAAGCTATTGATTTAGTTGAAAATGAAGGAATAATCTTTTTAGATGAAATAGATAAAGTAGCAGGTAAAGACCAAGGTTCTGGTCCAGATGTTTCCCGAGAAGGAGTACAAAGGGATATTCTACCCATTGTAGAGGGTTCTACAATAATGACAAAACATGGTTCAGTTAAAACTGACCATATTCTCTTTATTGCAGCCGGTGCTTTTCACATGTCCAAACCCTCGGATTTGATTCCTGAATTACAGGGGAGATTTCCTTTAAGAGTAGAACTTAAAAGTCTTTCAGTTGATGATTTTGAGCAGATCCTTTTACAACCAAGAAATGCTCTTACTAAACAATATAGAGCACTTTTAGAAACAGAGGGTATGAATATAACATTTACAGATGATGCAATACGTGAAATTGCTGAGTTTGCTTTTGAAGTTAACGAACAAACTGAAAATATAGGAGCAAGAAGGCTTCACACTATAATGGAAAAACTATTAGAGAAACTCTCATTTAATGCTCCGGATAATATAGAAAATAATGAAGTAACAATAGATGTTGATTATGTTAATGAACAGCTTTCTGAAGTAGTTAAAGATAAGGATTTAAGCAAATATATCTTATAAATAATAAAAATTAAATAAATGGAGGTATTTTAAATGACTGATTTGTTAGAAAAAAGTAGAAAAATTAATAGGCTTTTACAAAGGTCAGGTGGACAACCTGTAGACTTTGAAAAGATGGCTCCGGTACTTTCGGATGCTATCGAGTGTAATGTTTACATTGCAAGTAAGAAGGGTAAGATTTTAGGACATGCTTTTATGGAAGACTTTGAATGTGAAATTATGGATGAAATAGTAAGTGAAGATAATAGATTTCCAGAAGATTATAATGAAAGCCTTCTAAATGTAAATGGAACTAAAGCTAATGTTACTCAAGAAGATAAAGTATGTGTATTTGATCCAGAACAAAAATGTATGTATTCTGATAAGAAGACAACTATCGTTCCTGTAATCGGGGGCGGAGATCGTTTAGGGACTTTAGTTCTTTCTCGTTATGGAGAAGAATTTAGTGATACAGACCTAGTTTTAGCTGAATATGGAGCATCTGTAGTAGGAATGGAAATACTTAGGAAAAGAAGTAATGAAATTGAAAAAGAAGCTCGTAAAAGAGCGGCTGTACAAATTGCTATCGATACCCTTTCCTATTCAGAACTGGAGGCTATTGAGCATATTTTTGATGAATTAGATGGCAAAGAGGGCTTATTAGTTGCAAGTAAGGTAGCAGACCGAGTTGGTATTACTAGATCTGTTATAGTAAATGCCCTGCGTAAATTTGAAAGTGCCGGTGTAATTGAATCACGTTCACTTGGTATGAAAGGGACTTATATTAAGGTCTTAAATGACTACTTATTAGAGGATTTAGAAAAGCTGAAAATGTAATTTTACAAATATATGAATAAATTTGATATTTTCTAAAAATATTAATTGATTATACTACTTTTATGTGTTATACTTGCTAATGGTAATAAATAAACACATGCGTGGACCCTGTCACTGGTGCTGTCTCAAAGACAGTAGTGGTATCGAGGTTTTATCCTCTTCGATATATTTACAGGGGAAGAAGCGGATGGAAGTTTAAAACCAGAGAGGAGGTGGCAATATTGTCTGTAGTAAATATGAAACAATTACTTGAAGCTGGTGTCCATTTTGGTCACCAAACTAGAAGATGGAATCCCAAAATGAAGGATTACATCTTTACAGAAAGAAACGGAATCTATATAATCGATCTACAAAAAACAGTAAGATTGATGGATAGGGCTTATGAATTCGTTAGAGAAGAGGCTGCTAAAGGTAAAACTATCCTTTTTGTGGGTACTAAAAGACAGGCCCAAGAAACTATTAAAAAGGAAGCTGAACGCTGTGGTATGCCTTATGTAAATCAACGTTGGTTAGGTGGTATGTTAACCAACTACCAAACCATAAGTAAGCGTATAGACCGTTTAAACGAACTCGAACAGATGGAGGAAGATGGTCTATTCGAGGTATTACCGAACAAAGAGGTTATTGAGTTAGAGCGAGAAAGAGACAAATTGCGTAAAAATCTGGGTGGTATTCGTCATATGGGTGGATTACCCGATGTAGTTTATATCACTGATCCCAGAAAAGAGTCAATTGCTGTATCTGAAGCCAGAAAACTTGATATCCCAATCGTTTCTATTTTAGATACTAATTGTGATCCTGATCTAATAGATTACGAAATTCCCGGTAATGATGACGCCATTAGAGCGGTTAAATTAATAAGTAGAAAAATTGCTGATGCTGTATTAGCAGGCAAACAGGGAGAACAGCTGGATGAAGAACAAGTTCAGGATGAAGAAGTAAATGAAGATCTTGAAGTTGTAGAAGAACAATAGAACTTACTTAAGGCGTTGATTAAAGGGCTCCCTTTTTCAACGTCTTTTTTTATAAAACAAAGGAGTTGATAAAATGTCTAAATCGATGAAAGATATCAAGGAATTAAGAGAAAGAACCGGTGCTGGTGTATTGGATTGTAAAAAAGCCTTAGACAAAACTGATGGAGATATTGAAGCTGCTATAGATTTTTTAAGAGAAAAAGGTATGTCAGAAGCAGCCAAAAAATCTGGACGTGTTGCTGCAGAAGGATTAGTAGATGTTTTAATAAATGATGAGCGAGATAAAGGTATTATTGTTGAAGTAAACAGTGAAACTGACTTTGTTGCAAAGAATGAAAGGTTTCAAGACCTTGTTTCAAGTATTTCTGAGCACATTATGTTAAGTAATGCTAAAAATTTAGATGAGTTAAATGCTGAAAAATGGTTTAAAGATGAAAACAAAACTGTAGAGACCATTATCAAAGAAGCTATTGCTGGTATTGGTGAAAATATTAAATTAAGAAGATATGAAAAAATAGAAACCGATGGATTCCTCTATGGTTATATCCATTTAAATGGTAAAATTGGTGTTTTAGCTGAATTTTCAGGTGAACAAACTGAAGAAGCTCTAAATACAGCTAAAAATATTAGTATGCATATCGCGGCAAGTAACCCTGAATTTTTAAGTAGAGATGATGTAGACGAAGAAGTAGTTGAAAAAGAAAAAACAATCATCAAAGAGCAGCTTAAAAATGAAGGTAAACCTGAACACATTTTAGATCAGATTGTTGAAGGTAAAATTAATAAATTTTATACCCAAATTTGTTTATTAGAGCAGGAATATATTCGTGATACTGACTTGCAAGTACAAGAAGTATTAGATGAATCTGATATTGAAGTGAAACAATTTGTTCGTTATGAATTAGGTGAAGGAATTGAAAAGAAACAAGAAGACTTTGCTGAAGAAGTAATGGCAGAAGTTAATAAAAATGAGTAATTAATGGTATTTAAAAGAGAGCACCCTGGGTGTTCTCTTTTTCAATGTAAATACAAATAAAGGATTTTTATATGGAATCGAGAATATATTTCTTGGAGGTAGAGTAATGACTCGAACACCCAAATATTCCAGAGTTTTGTTAAAATTGAGTGGGGCTGCCCTGGCTGGTGACCGTGATTATGGTATTGATCCATTAACCATACAAAGTGTAGCTGGCAAAATTAATGAAATAGTAAGTGATACCGATGTGGAAATAGCTATTGTAGTTGGCGGTGGAAATATTTTTAGAGGAGTAGCTGGTTCTGCAAAAGGTATGGATCGCGGTACAGCTGATTATATGGGAATGCTGGCCACGGTCATAAATGCCCTAGCCTTACAGGATGCAATTGAAAAATATGGTTTAGAAACCAGAGTTCAATCTGCAATTGAGATGAGACAGATTGCTGAACCATATATTAGAAGAAGGGCTATTAGGCATCTAGAAAAGGGTAGAGTAGTAATTTTTGCAGCCGGTACCGGAAATCCATTTTTTACAACAGATACAACAGCTGCACTAAGAGCAGCCGAAATATCTGCGGAAGCAATACTTATGGCTAAAAATGTTGATGGAGTATATGATGATGATCCGCTTAAAAACGACAATGCAGTAAAATATAAAAAACTTACTTATATTGAGGTTTTAAATAAGTCATTAAAAGTAATGGATTCAACAGCTATTTCACTCTGCATGGATAATAACATACCTTTAATTGTTTTTGGTCTTGATGATTATGATAATATTGAAAAAGCAATTATTGGTGAGAATGTAGGTACAGTAGTAAAATAAAATCTATTGCATTAAGGGGGAAGTTAAATGATTGGTAAAATAACGAAGAAAGCTGAAAAAAAGATGGAAAAATCTTTTCAAAACACTAAAGAGGATTTAAATACGGTAAGAACTGGGAGGGCTAGACCTTCACTGGTAGAAAACATTATAGTTGATTATTATGGTTCAAGAACACCTATTCAACAAATGGCAAAGGTGGTAGCTCCTGAACCCAGACAATTGGTAATTGAACCCTGGGACAAAAATGCTATTGAAAATATTGAAAAAGCCATTATGAAGGAAAACCTAGGTTTAACACCTAATAATGATGGTAATGTTATTAGAATTAATATTCCAAAACTCACCGAAGAAAGAAGAAAAGAACTAGTTAAAATAGTAAATGAAAAAGCAGAAAAAGGTAAAGTTAATATAAGAAATATCAGACATAATATTAAAGAAGAACTTGAAGATTTAGAAGAAGACGGAGAAATTTCTGAAGATAATTATTACCGTGCACTTGATAATCTCCAAGAACTAACTGATGATTATACTGAGAAAATTGAAGATTATGTAGATAAAAAAGAAGAAGAGATCATGGAAGTATAATGGTTCAACTAGACAAATATCTTTTAGAAACTCCTGATGATTATATAAAAAATCTTCCAGAGAATAGAGATTATGAACTAAGAGAATACCAGCCTCCTCATGACAAAGTTGGTAGAGGGAACAAAATCATTTTGAAGATAATTAGAAAAGAGGATAAGGATATAATTATATATTCTTATGAAGATTATGAGTAATTCCCCTCTATAAGATTTATAGAGGGGTTATTAATATTTAAGGAGGTCAAAAATGCAGAACTTACCTTCCCATATAGCAATAATAATGGATGGCAACGGACGTTGGGCTCAAAGTAAAAATAAACCGCGCACATATGGTCATAAAAAGGGTGTGGATACCTTAAAAACTATGGTTGAAGAATTTATAAAAAAGGAGATTCCCAGCCTAACTGTGTATGCTTTTTCAACTGAAAACTGGAAAAGGCCTCCTAAAGAAGTTCAATACCTAATGACTCTTTTTAGAAATACAATTGAAAATGAGGCAGAAGAACTTGATGAGCAAGATGTAAAAGTTAATATAATTGGCAGAAGAGATAAATTAGATAGTAAACTTCTTGAGACAATTGAATGGATCGAAGAGTTAACCAAGGATAATAAAAAATTAGAACTAAATATTGCTTTTAACTATGGGGGAAGAGCTGAAATAATTGATGTAGTAAAAAAAATAAAAACAGACTCTGAGATAAGCAGAAATGATATAGATGAAAAATTATTTAATAAAAAATTATACAATCCAAATATATCCAATGTAGAATATATTATCCGAACTGGGGGAGAAAAAAGAATAAGTAATTTCCTTTTATGGGAATCTGCCTATGCCGAATTATATTTTACCGAGAAATATTGGCCCGAATTTGATAAAAAAGAATTAGAAAAAGCTTTAAAAGACTTTTCGAACCGAAAAAGAAAGTTCGGAGCACTTGATAATGGAGCTGATAACTAATATGTTATTAAAAAGAGTGATAAGCAGTATAGTAGGCATATTAATTTTTATCGGAATAATTAGCTGGGGACATTTACCTTTTTTTATATTAATTTCTCTAATTACAGCTGTTGGTTTAAAAGAATTTAATCAGATTACTAAACATGATAGTTATATTTCTTTATTAATCACTAGTATTTTATTTTTAGTTGTTTCCTATCTGAATCTGATATATAAGATTGATTTTCCAATTGAGTACTTATTTATACTTGTTTTAATGGTTTTTTTCTATGATAGTTTTAGAAATAATGATTTAAATCATATTGTAAATACGACTTCTTTAAATTTATTTGGTATTATATATATTGTTTTTGGATTAATATATTTTATCTATTTAAGAAATCTAGACTTTAAATTTGGTCTATGGATAGCCTTAATAGGTACCTGGTTAACCGATATTGGAGCTTATTTTGTTGGTAAATATTATGGTAAATTAAAGATGGCACCGCGCATAAGTCCAAATAAAACAGTAGAAGGGGCTCTAGGGGGTATAGCAGTTTCATTTCTTTTTGTGTTAGCCATCACCCTTTATTTAAATGTTTTTAACGGTTTATGGTTAATCTATGCTGTATTATTACCATTTGTTGCAATCGCAGGGGATTTATTTGAATCTGCAATTAAAAGAGCAGCAGGTGTTAAAGATTCTGGTAATATAATTCCTGGACATGGAGGAATATTAGATAGATTTGACAGCCTCCTTTTTACAATACCTTTTACATATTTTTTCTTAACATTGTTTTTAAATTAGGAGGCAAATAATATGAAAAATTTAATATTATTAGGTTCCACCGGCTCAATTGGAACCCAAGTTTTAGAAGTGCTTGATTTTATAAAAGAAGATTGGAATGTTGATGTTCTAACTGCTAATCGTAGTGTTGAAAAGATTACCAAACAGGCTAAAAAGTATCAACCGAGATATGTTGTCATGGCTGATAAGGATAGTGCCAAGCAAGTAAAATTTAATTTAAAAGATGATAATATTGAAGTCTTAGCAGGTAAAAAACAGCTTAATGAGATAGTAAAACTTGTTAATATTGACCTGGTAATAAATGCTTTAGTAGGTGCTTCCGGGCTTATTCCCACTTTAAATACTATTGATGAAGGTACTAAATTAGGTTTAGCTAATAAAGAAAGTTTGGTAATTGGAGGACATCTTGTTAAAGAGAAGTTAAAACAAATTGAAAGTGAGAATATGTTACTTCCTATTGATAGTGAACATAATGCTATCTTTAGGCTGCTTGAGAAGCATTCCAAAAATGAATTAAAGAATATTATTTTAACCGCTTCGGGCGGTCCTTTTGTTAATAAAAGTAAAGAGAACCTAAAAAAGGTAACTGTTAAAGAAGCTTTAAACCATCCTAACTGGGATATGGGTAGTAAAATTACAATTGATTCCGCTACAATGATGAATAAAGGTTTAGAAGTAATAGAAGCACATTGGTTATTCAATGTGGGATATGATAAAATAAAAGTAATAATACATCCACAGAGTATAATACATTCTATGATTGAACTTATTGATAGTTCTATTTATGCAGAGATGAGTGTAGCTGATATGAAAATGCCTATCCAACATGTTATTGAGTATCCAAATATTAAAAAAGGGATTGGTAAACCTTTAAATCTAGTCAAACAGGGTAAATTAGAATTTTTAAAACCCGATTATGATAAATTCACATGTTTAAAGCTTGCCTTTGAAGCTGGCAGAAAAGGGGGCAGTTATCCCGTAGTCCTAAATGCTGCCAATGAAGAGGCTGTTGATCGTTTACTAAATAAAAAGATAAAATTTGTACAAATTCCAAAAGTAATAAAACAAGCAATTGAGGCTCATCAAAAAATTGATAAACCAAGTATCGAACAAATTATAGAAATAGATGAATGGGCCAGAAATTTTGTTAAGGAGGTAGTTTAATATGATTACTACTATTCTCAGTTTTATAGTTGTACTGGGAATATTAATTTTTATACACGAATTCGGCCATTATATAACTGCTAAATTAAGTGATATAAGAGTCGAAGAGTTCGCTTTAGGTTTTGGTCCCAAACTTCTCTCACGACAATGGGGAGAAACAGTATATTCAATTAGAGCAATTCCTTTGGGCGGATTTTGTAATATGACTGGAGAATTCATACCTGACGAAGATGATGATGAAGAAGATATAGAGACCTATAATGAAGCTAAAGCAAATGGTAGATGTTTCCACCAAAAATCAATGTGGAAAAGGTTTGCAGTTATTTTTATGGGTCCTTTTATGAATTTTATGTTAGCGCTTTTAATTTTCTTTTTGATTTTTAACTTTGCTGGATTACCAGTTGATACTTCTAATCAAGCTATCATTGGAGAATTAGATCCTAGTAAACCAGCTTCTGAAGCAGGCTTATTACCAGGAGATAAGATAGTTGAAATAGAAGGTCAACAAATTCAAAATTGGGAAGATATGACAAATGTTATTCATAATTCCGAACTTGAACCTTTAGAAATTGTGATACAGAGAGATGGTGAAAATAAAACATTTAATATTACTCCGATTCGCAATGAAGAAATGGGTGTTAATATTATAGGAATTTATCCCAAGGTTATCCGTGAAAACATCGGTTTTTTTGCTTCTATACAGCGGGCTGCTGTACAAGGATGGAGAGTCTTTTATCTTACAATTAATGGATTTATTCAGATGATTTCTAATAGGTCAATGGAAGGTTTAGGAGGTCCAGTGATGATAGCTTCTATCATCGGACAAGCTGCCCGTAATGGGATAATTAATGTTATGAACTGGACAGCCATAATTTCAATTAACTTAGGAATTATAAATCTACTGCCTTTACCAGCTCTGGATGGGGGAAGAATCCTCTTTATTGCAATAGAATTGATTAGAGGTAAACCTGTTGATCCCAAAAAAGAAGGTTTTGTCCATTTAATTGGATTTGTATTACTCATGATCTTGATGTTATTTATAATCTATAATGATATTGCTCGTAACTTCTTTTAGAGGAGAAATAATATATGGGTAAAAGAAGAAAAACAAAAAATATATTTTATAAAGATGTAGGAGTGGGCAGTAATCACCCGATTACTGTCCAGTCTATGACTAATACAAAGACAGATAATGTAAAGGAAACTGTAAATCAGATTCACCGTTTAGAAGAAGCAGGCTGTGAAATTATCAGAGTAGCAGTACCTGATAAAAAAGCAGCCAAATCTTTGTCAAAAATAAAAGAAAAGATTAGCATACCTCTAATAGCAGACATACACTTTGATCATAATTTAGCTTTATTGGCAATAAAAGAAGGAATAGATGGTTTAAGAATAAATCCTGGTAATATTGGGGATAAGAAAAAAATAACTGAGGTAGTAAAAAGGTCCAAAGAGAAAAATATTCCGATTAGAATCGGTGTAAATTCTGGATCTATTGAGAAAGAAATATTGAATAAATTTGGCAAGCCTACTGCAGAAGGTATGGTTGAAAGTGCTTTAAAACATGTTAAAATATTAGAAGATCTAAACTTTCATGATATTATAATATCAATGAAGTCCACTGATGTTTTAATGACTTTTAAAGCTCATCAACTGCTAAGTAAAGAAGTTGATTATCCTTTTCATATCGGTATAACAGAAGCCGGTAGTGGGAAAGAGGGTATTATTAAATCTTCAGTTGGTTTAGGGCTTTTATTAAATAATGGTTATGGAGATACAATGCGAGTTTCTTTAACCGGAGATCCCCTTGAAGAAGTATATACTGCATATGAGATCTTAAAAAATTTAAAAATTAGAAATAGAGGAATAAACATTATCTCCTGCCCTACTTGTGGAAGAACTAATGTAGATTTAGAAAAGATAACTAGTGAAATTAAAGATAGAATTAAAGAATATGATAAATATTTTACAGAGGGACTAACGGTTGCTGTAATGGGTTGTGAGGTGAATGGTCCTGGGGAAGCAAGAGAAGCAGATTTAGGAATAGCCTGTGGTAAAAATTCAGGCCTATTATTTAAAAAAGGACAAGTTATTAAAAAAGTTAAAGAAAAAGAAATAATTGAGACTTTAATTGAAGAAATTAAAATGATGAGGAGTGAGTAAGAAATGCGAATGTCAAAACTATATCTACCCACCTTAAAAGAAACACCTGCTGAAGCTGAAATAAAAAGTCATCAGTTGATGTTAAGAGCAGGTATGATGAGAAAGTTAAGTCCAGGAATTTTTTCTTATTTACCCCTGGGTTATAAAGTGATTAAAAAGATAGAAAACATAGTAAGAGAAGAAATGGATAAAACTACTTCCCAGGAAGTGCTCTTGCCAGTAATGCAGAGTTCAAGAATTTGGAAAGAATCTAATCGCTGGCAGAAGTTTGGTCCTCTTATGATCAAATTTGAGGATAGAAAAGAGCATGAATACTGCTTGGGACCAACCCATGAAGAAGTCATAACTGATCTTATTAAAGATGAGGTAAGGTCATATAAAGATCTTCCCCTCAACCTTTATCAAATTCAAACCAAAGTAAGAGATGAGATAAGACCAAGGTTTGGTGTGATGCGAGGCCGCGAATTTATCATGAAAGATGCCTATAGTATGGATACTGATTATGAAGGCTTAGATGAAAGTTATCAAGAAATGTATGATGCTTATGTAAAAATATTTGAAAGACTCGGCTTAAAAACCAGGGTTGTAAAGGCAGATAGTGGGGCAATGGGTGGAAAAGACTCCCATGAATTTATGGTAATTGCTGAATCAGGTGAAGATGATATAGCAGTTTGTGATAACTGCCATTATGCTGCAAATACAGAACTAGCTTCTTCTTTTGATGAAAAAGAGGTTATTGATGAAGATCAAAAGGAAAGAAAAGTAATAGATACACCAGATGTTAAAACAATTGAAGGGTTAGAGGATTTTCTTTCTATAGATGGTTCAGAAATGATAAAAACAATGCTCATGAAAGCTGATGATAAATTAGTAGTTGTTTTAGTACGCGGTGATGATCAATTAAACGAAGTTAAATTAAGTAATTATTTACAGGCAACTACTTTAGAACCAGCCAGTGAAGAAGAAATTATAGAAGTATTTGGTGTAAAACCTGGCTTTATCGGTCCAGTTGGTATTAAAGATTATCAAATACTAGCTGATCCTAGAATTAAACAGATGAGAAATGCAGTTTGTGGAGCCAATATTGAAGATAAGCACTTTGACAATGTAAATCCAGGGCGTGATTTTCAAGTAGATCAATATATTGAACTAAGAACTGTTAAAGAAGCTGACATCTGTCCAGAGTGTAAAACAGGTTCTTTAGAAATTCAACCTGGTATTGAAGTTGGTCATATTTTTAAATTAGGTACAAAATACAGTGAAAGTATGGGGGCTACTTATTTAGATGAGAATGGTAAAGCTCAACCGGTTGTAATGGGTAGTTACGGTATTGGTATAACCAGAATTGTAGCCGCTGCAATTGAACAGAGCAATGATGAAAATGGCATCATTTGGCCTAAAGCAATTGCTCCTTATAAGATTATAATCCTACCTTTAGGTAATAGTGAAGAGGTGCAGGAGACAGCCGAAGAAATATACAATAATTTTAGTGATAACGGTATTGAAGTATTAATAGATGATAGAGATGAAAGAGCCGGCGTCAAATTTAATGATGCTGATTTAATAGGTATTCCAATTAGAATTACAGTGGGGTCTAGATCTTTAAATAATAATGTTTTAGAGGTCAGAAACAGACAAACCGGTGAAGACTTCGAAGTCTCTTTAGATAATTATGAAGAGGAAATTAATGATTTTCTTTCTAAATTAAAATAAGAGAGGAGTCCTCTAAATGAAAATAAAGGCTTTAATTCCAGCCTTCAATGAAGAGAAAAGAATAGGAAATATATTGGATACCTTAAATCAAGTATCTTTAGTTGATGAAGTTATTGTAGTTGATGATGGATCGACAGATAATACCTATGAAGAAGCAAAAAAAAGAAATGCAAAGGTAATAAAACTTCCTAAAAATAGGGGTAAAGGCGCCGCCTTACAAGAAGGCATTTCTGAAATTGATACAGATATAATTTTGCTTTTAGACGGTGATTTAATTGGTTTAAAACAAGAACATATATATAAGTTGCTTAATCCTGTTATTTCAGATGAAGCAGATATGACAATAGGGGTATTTAAAAAGGGGAGAGGCCTAACTGACTTAGCTCAGGTGGTTTCTCCCGGTCTATCGGGTCAAAGAGCTATTAAATTATCAGAGTTAAAAAAGGTAAAGAACTTAGATAAAGAGGGTTTTGGTGTTGAGGTAGCTCTCAATAAACATTTTAAAGAAAAAGAAAGAGTAAAAAAAGTAGAGCTTAAAGATCTAACCCATGTAATGAAAGAAGAAAAATTAGGTCTTGTAAAGGGTGTAAAGGCTCGCACAAAAATGTATATTGATATAATTAGAAGTTTGTTTACAGATATTATGGAGTGATTTGTTTTAGGGGGGATTTTGTGCTTAAAGTCATTCAACCAGGGGAAGATTATAAAGATAAATTAAAATATATAATAGTCGATTCAGATAAAAAAATATGCAAGGTTGTTTTGAATAAAAATAATAATGTACAAGGGATTGAAAAAAAAGTAAATGACCTTTTGCCTGATTTTTCAATCGATTGTCAGATAGCTCTATCCAAAGAAGAAGAACTAGAAATGATTTGGCCTCAATTAATAAAAGAATTTAATGAAAAATTTTCTTATAGTAAATCATGGCTTGAAAGAGCTAAATTATTTTTCGAGGATGGTACTTTAATTATTTCATTAGAAACAAAACTTGCTGCAAAAAAACTTAGTAATTCCCGGGTAGTTAATTTCATGAAAAATAGAATATATTATTACTTAGACGAAGAATTAAATATTCGGATAGAAAATGGAGATTTCTTTAAAGATGATCAATCTTTAAAAGAAGATTTAAAAAAACAACAAGAAAAAAGAAGTAAAAAACGGCAAAAAAAGCGGAAAAGTAAAGGTAGTATAATTTACGGAAGAAAAATTAAAAATGCAAATAACCAAATTAATATTGAACAAATAAAGTCAGAACAGCATAATATTATTACTAAAGGTATAATTTTTGACCAAGAAGTAAAACAAATCAGAAAAAATCTTTCTCTCCATACTTTCCATATTACAAACTATAAAGATTCTTTAACCTGTAAAGCCTTTTTAAATAATAACAGCAAGTTAAACTTAAAAAAAGATATGGAAGTAATTGTAAGAGGTAATATTCAGTATGATAAATACAGCAAAGATTTGATCTTAATGGCTGATGATATAAATAAAATTGGTAAAAAAGAAATCAGAAAAGATGAGTCAGAACAAAAAAGAGTTGAACTGCACTTACATACTAAGATGAGTGCTATGGATTCAACTGTTGATGTAAAAAAAGCAGTAAAAAGAGCCTCCGAGTGGGGACATGATGCAATAGCGATTACTGATCATGGTATTGTACAGGCTTATCCAGATGCTTATCAAGCTGGCCAAAAACATGGGGTAGATATAATATTTGGTCTAGAAGCATATCTTATTGATAATGGGAAGCCTATTGTCGTAAATCCTTTAGATAAAGAAATTAATGAAAATGAGTTTGTAGTTTTTGATTTAGAAACTACCGGTCTAAACCCACTCAAAAATGAAATAATCGAGATCGGGGCTGTAAAAATCAAAGATGGAAAAATTATAGATGAGTTTTCTTCAATGGTTAAACCAACCACAAATATACCGGCTAAAATAACTGAGATTACCGGTATTGATGATGATATGGTTAAAGATGCTAAAACCTTCAAAAAGGTTTTTAAACAGTTTGTGGAATTTATGGATGGGGCACCCTTAGTTGCTCATAATATTGATTTTGATTATAGTTTTATCAGAAAACCGTTAGATCAATATATGAAAACTGAAAATATTACTTTAATAGACACATTAACTTTAGCTAGAGCTGTTTTACCAAAACTTAAAAATCATAAATTGGCTACTTTAGTTAATCATTATGATATAAAATTAGAAAACCATCATAGAGCTTTAGATGACGCCAAGGCAACCGGTTATTTACTGTTTGAACTTTTAGAAGAAATTGAAGAGGTTGAAATTAATAACATCAATGAAATTAATGAACTAACTAAAAATATTAATTGGAAAAAGCAGCGTCCTTTCCACGCTTTGGTATTAGCTAAAAACCAGGCAGGTTTAAAAGATATTTACGAACTCGTTTCAAAAGCACATTTAGATAATTTTTATAGGAAACCTAGGATTTTAAAAAGTGAACTATTAGCTAAAAAAGAAAATCTTTTAATTGGATCTGC
The DNA here is from genome assembly GCA_964430875.1 of uncultured Halanaerobiales bacterium. GTDB lineage: Bacteria > Bacillota > Halanaerobiia > Halanaerobiales > M55B127 > M55B127. The sequence goes on along the minus strand of CAYSHP010000020.1, from coordinate 6,168 downwards.
CTGTGAATCAGGTCAGTTATTTAACTACATTTTAAATAATAAGAGTTCACAGGAGATAAAGGAAGTTGTTAAATTTTATGATTTCTTAGAGATTCAGCCTTTAGGTAATAATGAATTTTTAATACCTCAACAGTTAGAGGATAAAAAAGAACTACAAGAGATTAATAAAAAAATATATCAATTAGGTAAAAAGTATAATAAACCAGTAATTGCAAGTGGAGATGTTCACTTTTTAGACCCTAAAGATGAGATTTATAGAAAGATATTACAAGCTGGTCAAGGTTTTGATGATTATGATAATCAGGCGCCTCTATATTATAGGACTACAGAAGAAATGTTATCTGAATTTGATTACTTTACAGATCAGCAGGCACATGAAATTGTGGTAGAAAATACTAATAAAATATATGAGATGATAGATGAAATTAAACCTATTCCAGACGGTCTTTATACCCCTGAGATAGAGGGGGCCGATCAAAAAATCAAAAATATGAGTTATGGTAAGGCTAAAAATATGTATGGGGATAATTTACCAAAATATATTGAAAAAAGGTTAGAAAAAGAACTAAATTCAATTATTGATAATGGATATTCTGTAATTTATCTTATTGCTCATAAACTTGTAAAACGCTCCCTAGAAGACGGATATTTGGTTGGTTCTAGAGGATCGGTAGGTTCTTCTTTTGTGGCTACTATGTGTGATATTACAGAAGTAAATCCCTTACCTGCTCATTATCGTTGTGAAAACTGCCAAAATGTCGAGATGATTGAAGAAGATAAATACAGTATAGGGGTAGACTTACCCGATAAAAAATGCCCTGAGTGTGGGACTCAGTATACAAAAGATGGTTTTGATATCCCATTTGAAGTTTTTATGGGTTTTGAAGGTGATAAAGTACCTGATATTGATTTGAATTTTTCAGGTAAATATCAAAATACTATTCATGAAGCTACTGAAGAATTTTTTGGTAGAGATTATGTTTTTAGAGCCGGTACTATCTCAACTATAGCAGATAGAACTGCTTTTGGATTTGTCAAAAATTATTTAGATGATAATGATATTGATGTAAAAAAAGCTGAAATTAACAGATTAGTGGCTGGTTGTGCAGGAGTTAAAAGAACTACCGGACAGCACCCGGGAGGTTTGATGGTTGTACCTAAGAATATGGATATTTATGATTTTTCTCCTATTCAACACCCTGCTAATGACCAGGAAACCAGAGTTAGGACGACCCACTTTGATTACCATTCTATAAGTGGTAGAATATTAAAATTAGATCTTTTAGGGCATGATGATCCGACTTCACTTCGTATGTTGCAGGACTTAACTGGAGTTAATCCTGAAACAATTCCTTTAGATGATCCGGAAACCATGAAAATATTTTCTTCTACAGAAGGTTTAGGAGTAAGTAAAGAAAAAATTAATTCTGAAGTTGGAACTTATGGAATTCCTGAATTTGGTACTAGTTTTGTAAGACAGATGCTGATTGATACCAGACCTTCTACATTTGCTGAATTGGTTAGAATAAGTGGGCTATCACATGGTACCGATGTATGGCTTAATAATGCTCAGGAATTAATAAAAAATAATAAAGCAACCTTATCTGAAGTTATATCAGTAAGAGATGACATTATGAACTATCTTTTACAAAAAGGCTTAGAACCTATTGACGCATTTTGGATTATGGAACATGTTAGAAAAGGTAAAGGCTTAACAGATGAAGAAGAAAGTAAGATGAGAGAAAAGGGAGTTTCTGATTGGTATATTAAATCTTGTAAAAAAATTAAGTATATGTTTCCTAAAGCCCATGCAGCAGCTTATGTGATGATGGCTTACCGGATAGCATATTTTAAAGTACATTATCCCAGAGCATTTTACCTAACTTATTTTTCAACAAAAGCCAGTGCTTTTGATGCCCAAATTATTGATAAAGGTTTAGAGTTTGTTAAAGATCATTTAAATAAGTTGAGAAAACAAGATAAGCTAACTGCTAAAGATAAAGAAACCATTACTATCTTAGAAGTTGTCATTGAAGCTATGCATAGAGGAGTTGAATTTGGTAAAGTAGATTTATATAATTCAAAAAAGAATAAGTTTATCTTAAGGGATGAAAAATTAATACCCCCCTTAATATGTTTAGAAGGTTTAGGTTCTAGTGCTGCTGAAAGTATTATTGAAGCTAGAGTAAAAGGTAAATTTATTTCTATAGAAGATTTAACAAATAGAACCCGTTTAAGTAAAACTGTTATAGAAAAGATGAAAGAACACGGTACTTTAAAAGGTTTACCGGAAAAGAATCAACTGTCTCTTTTTTCAAACTCTTGAAAAATAGTAATTTTTATGATAGTCTTTAATATGAAATATGTTGTATTTTATTGAGGAGTGGGCCTGCCCCACTCTTTAATTTATGAAAGAGAGGGTTTTACAATGAGCGTTGTTGATAAATTAAGAGAGTTGATTGAACCAATTGTTGAGGTTAATGATCTTGACTTTGTTGATATAGAATACATTAAAGAGGGAGAAAACTGGATTTTAAGGGTCTTTGTCGAAAATGGAGAAGGAGAACTTAACATTGATCAACTAAGTAAATTAAGTAGATTAATAGGCCAAAAACTTGATGAAGAAGATCCGATTGATAAGAGATACTTTTTAGAAGTCTCCTCACCAGGAGTAGAGAGACCATTAAGAAAGATCAAAGATTATAAAAGATTTGCAGGCGAGGAAATTAAGGTCAGTACTTATCGGAAAATAAATAATTCGAAAGAATTCATCGGTAAATTAATTGGAATTGATGAAAATAAAGTTATTACAATCAAATTAAAAGATACAGATGAAGAAATGGAGATTGATTATTCGGATGTATCAAAAGCAAACTTACATGAAGACTTTAATTTTTAGTGGAATTCTCAAAGGAGGAAAAAAATGAATCTGGACTTGTTAAATGCTTTAGATGACATCGAGAAAGATAAAGGGATTTCAAAAGAAGTGTTACTTGAAGCAATCGAAGTAGCCTTACTTTCAGCTTATAAAAAGGATTTTGGTTCCAAAGAAAATGTAAGTGTTGAAATCGATCAAGAATCGGGAGAAGTTATGGTTTTCTCTCGTAAAAAAGTAGTAGAAGAAGTAAAAAATGATCGTTACGAAATACCAATTGATGAAGCAAAGAGAATCGATTCGTCTATTGAAGTTGGAGACTATTTGGATGTGGAAGTAACCCCAGAAAACTTTGGAAGGATTGCTGCTCAAACTGCCAAACAGGTTGTTATGCAGCGAATTAGAGAAGCAGAACGAGATGTTCTCTATGAAGAATATAAACGTAAAGAAGGAGAGATAATCACAGGCACAATCCAGAGATTTCATAAAGATAATGTACTTATCGATATGGGGAAAACAGAAGCTTTATTACCTGTATCTGAACAAATTCCCAATGAAGAATATAGAGTTGGTTCTAGATTGAAACTTTATGTAGTAGAAGTTTCATCAACTACAAAAGGACCGAGGATTTTAGTTTCTCGTACCCATCCCGCTCTTTTAAAAAGATTATTTGAGGTAGAGGTACCGGAAATATTTGATGGCATTGTTGAAATAAGATCTGTTGCCCGTGAAGCAGGTTTTCGTTCTAAAATAGCTGTCTCCTCTTATGACTCAAAAGTGGACCCAGTAGGAGCTTGTGTAGGTCCTCAGGGAATGCGCGTACAATCTGTGGTAGAACAACTTAATGGAGAGAAGATAGATATTGTAAAGTATAGTGAAGATCCTAAAGAGTATGTTTCCAATGCTTTAAACCCGGCAGAAGTAATTGATGTCATTACCAATGAAGAAGAGCAAAGCGCTAAAGTTATAGTACCAGATTTTCAGTTATCACTTGCTATTGGTAAAGAAGGCCAAAATGCAAGATTAGCGGCAAAATTAACGGGTTGGAAAATAGATATCAAAAAAGAAACTGAATTAGAAGAACCAGAAGAAGAAATAGAAGTTCAAAACACAGAAGAAGAAACTACACAAAATGAAGAGGATATAGAAACACAAGAAGAAACAGATGATTTAAAAGAAAATGAAACAGAGGATGAACCAGATAAATAAGCTAAAACTTAATATGGAGGTGGTTAGTTTGAGTAAAATTAGAGTATATAAGCTAGCTGACAAATTGAATATGGAAAGCAAAGAATTGATAGATATACTTAATAAACTGGGCATTGAAGTATCCAGTCACATGAGTACTATCGAAGATGAAACAGCTGAGCTTGTTAAGGAAATGGTTGCAGAAGATAATAAAGATGTCGAAGAAGTTAGAGAAGAGTCAAAAGAAGAAATTGAAGAAACAGTAGAAGAACCAGAGGAAGAAGTTGCAGAAATAAAAGAAGCTGAAAAAGAAGAGGAAGATACGGAAGATGAAGCAGATTTTTTACCGGTTACAGAAGGTATAACTATAAGGGATCTAGCAGAAAAACTCGATATTTCAGCTAACAATATCATTAAAGAAATGATGCAGATGGGTATTATGACCAATGTAAATTATTCTCTTGATGAAGATGAAATTGAAATTTTAAAAGATGAACTTGGTTTAGAAATTAAGATAACAGATGAAATAGAAGAAGAAGAGAGATCTTCAGAATTAGAATTAGATGAAATTGTTGATAAACCTGAAGATTTAAAACCCAGGCCCCCTATTGTAACTGTAATGGGACATGTTGATCACGGTAAAACTACACTTTTAGATGTTATTAGAAAAACAAGGGTAGCAGAAGGAGAAGCAGGTGGAATTACCCAGCATATTGGTGCTTATCAAGCTTCTCATGATGATAAAAAAATAACCTTTATCGATACACCTGGTCATGAAGCTTTTACTGCAATGAGAGCACGTGGAGCACAATTAACTGATATAGTAATCTTAGTTGTTGCGGCTGATGATGGTGTGATGCCTCAAACCGTTGAAGCTATTAATCATGCCCAAGCGGCTGGAATTCCAATTATTGTAGCTGTTAATAAGATTGATAAGGCAAATGCACAACCAGACCGTGTAAAACAGGAATTAACTGAACATAGTTTAGTTCCTGAAGAATGGGGCGGTGATACAATTTGTGTAAGTGTATCTGCGCTTAAAGGTGAAAATATCGATGAGTTATTAGAAATGGTTAATTTAGTAGCTGAGGTAGAAGAACTAAAAGCGAATCCAGACCGGGTTGCAGATGGAGTTATCATTGAATCAGAATTAGACCGAGGTAGAGGCCCAATTGCGACTGTCTTAGTTAAAAATGGTACTCTAAGTATTGGTGACTATATTATTGCTGGCTCGATTACTGGCAGAGTGAGAGCTTTGCTTGATGAACACGGCGATCGCATTGAACAAGCGGGACCTGCTACACCAGTAATAGTACTTGGCTTTGATGATGTACCCAAAGCTGGTGACTATGTTAGGGTTATGGAAGATGAGAAAAAAGCGAAAAACTTAGCTGAAAAAAGACAGGATAAGAAAAAAGAAGAAAGACTTAAAAAAGATTCTAAAGTTTCTTTAGAAGACTTATATAGAAATATCCAAGAAGGTGAAATTAAGGAACTTAATGTTATTATAAAGGCTGATGTGCAAGGTTCAATTGCCGCTTTAGAAAGTTCTTTAACAAATATAGAATCTGATGAAGTTAGTGTTAATATTATTCACACCGGGGTAGGAGCAATTAATGAAACAGACGTCAACTTAGCAAGTGCTTCTAATGCGATCATAATTGGATTTAATGTTCGTCCTGGTACTAATGCTAGAAAAGCTGCTGAAAAAGAAAAGGTTGAAATTAAGACTTATAGAGTAATATATAAAGTAATCGAAGATATTAAAAATGCGATGTCCGGACTACTTGAACCTGAATACAAGGAAATTATTGTTGGTAGGGTTGAAGTTAGAGATACCTTTAAAGTGCCTGATGTAGGAATAGTAGCTGGTGCTTATGTAAAAGAAGGTGAAGTAAACAGAAATGACTATGTTCGATTATTAAGAAATGGAACTATTATTCATGAAGGCGAAATTAGTTCTTTAAAGAGATTTGAAGATGATGTACGTGAAGTAAAAGAAGGATATGAATGTGGTATTGGAATTGAGAATTACAATGATATAAAAGTCGGAGATATTTTAGAAATATATAGATATAAGGAGATTGAGAGATCCTTATAGAGGT
>CAYSHP010000019.1:0-34241 GCA_964430875.1 uncultured Halanaerobiales bacterium | reverse complement strand
TCTATAAATTTAAAATTATATGAAGATGTTTTAAGTATAAAATATTAAAAAGACTGGTGATAATAATGATTAGGAAAGCAAAGATAGAAGAACTTAAAGACATATATCAATTATTTGAAATATGTAGTCAAGATCTAATAAATAAAGGTATTTATATGTGGGATGAAGATTATCCTACAATCGAATTAATTGAAAAAGAAATTAAAGCAGGTCATCTATTTGTGATTGAAAAGAACCAGAAGATAATCTGTTCTTTTGATTTAAGTGATTATTTAGACGATTTATGGAAAGAAGTAGCTTGGCAGGATGATAACTTTTTAGGACTGCATCTTTTGGCTGTACACCCTGACTATCAAGGGAGGGGGTATGGTTTGAAAGTAATTAAATTTTGTGAAAACTATGCTAAAAATAATAATTACAGTAGTTTACATCTAGATGTACTTAGTCAAAATAAAGCGGCCATAAATCTTTATCAAAAACAAGGTTATAAAAAGATAGGAGAACTATATTTTGATTTTAAACCAGCTGGTTTTCGCGAGTATCACTGCTATGAAAAAATACTGTAGACAAAGGATGATATAGTTTGAGTTTGATAATTAATCTAGCAGCAAAAATATTAATATTATTATTATTTTATTTCTCCTGGCAGAATTTAGAACAGGCTGGCCTAAGACTTAACCAAAATTTAGTATATTTTTATCTGATTATGGTCATCTTAAGTTTAATAGTTGATAAATTTTTCTTTAAGGGCCAGTCTAGTGAAAATAAAAAGCAGGATAAAATGTTAAGCACATTGTTATCTATTAGTTGGTTTACAGCTTTAATTATACCCATTTTAGAATATTCTTATTTTATTCGCAGTAATAAAATAATATCTATAGTTGGTATTATAATTGTATTTATAGGCATAATAATTAGAGGTTTAAGTATCAAATATTTAGGTGAGTATTTTTCAAAAGATGTTGAAACCTGGGATAATCATATCTTAGTTAAAGATGGTTTATATAAGTATATTAGACATCCCGCTTATTTAGGTAATATCTTACAGATTATCGGTTTCCCACTTATTTTAAATTCATATTATTCCTTAAGCTTATCAGCCATAACTGTTTACTTATTCTTAAAAAGAATTGAAATAGAAGAAAACTTCTTACTAAAGGAATTAAAAGAATATCCAAAGTATCAAAAAGAGACTTATAAATTAATCCCTTATATCTGGTAGTTAATATAATATAAATCTTAATTTGAAGGGGAGAACTTTATTGAAAAACTTGAGTATAGTTTCTTTAAAAATTTTAGCTATCTATTTTTTAGTAACTTTTATCAGGAGAAGTATGCTTTCCGGCCTTTATATGTTATTTACAGACCAGATGCCATTACTGTCAAAAATAGGTTTCATTATTTCTGAACTATTATTTTTGATAATAATCTATTTGCTCTGGTTTAAAGCAGAAGCAATTGCTAAAATGATTACAAGACACATGGATATTGAAAATAAAGCTGCTAAAGAAGTAGAATATGATTTATTATTTCAAACGCTGTTGACTTTAGCGGGAGTCATTATTATAACAATTTCACTACCAGATTTGATAAGATACATATTTGAGATATTATCTGTCGCTCATATTTCAATGTTTAAAGAAACCCCACGCTTTATGTCTAAAATTGCCGAAGTTTTGCTAGGTTTGTTTTTAGTATATAGAGCTCAAAAGATTTCTCACCTCATATTCGATAAAGAAAGGAATAAAAGTAATGGAACATAATTTTAAACCAATGCGGATTGAAGATGCTAAAAAGATTAAGAACTGGCAGTATAATGGCTTTGTTAAAGAGATCTATATGGACCCCTATTTTGAAAGTTATAAAAATGGTGACGATATTTTAAGAGGTCCAAATGATTGTAAAGGTTTTGCAGTATATAAGGATAATGATTTGTTTGGCTTATTTGAATACTATTTCCACTCAGATTTAATGGAAATAGGCTTGGCCTTAAATCCTGATTATGTAGGTAAGAAATTGGCTTTTGATTATTTAATTAATGGTTTGCAGTTTGGCATTGAACATTTTAATTATAAAAAAGATTATATAAAACTATATGTTAACAAAGAGAATAAACCTGCTTTATCAGTATACAAAAAGGCAGGTTTTAAAATAATTGCGGAAGATAGTGATGAGTATGAGATGCAGATTGAGACAAAAAATATATTAACGAGGAGTTATAATAATGAATAATAATTTCTTTTGTTCTTGGAGTGGTGGCAAAGATTCATGCCTTGCCTTATATAAAGCAATAGAGGCTAACTTAAAACCGAAAAGATTACTGAATATGTTAAATGAAGAAGGTGATAATTCTCATTCCCATAACCTCCCTTTCTCCGTATTAAAGGCACAAGCCAAGTCTTTAGATATTCCTCTCACTACGAAAAGAACCAGTTGGGATGACTATGAAGAGAAATTTATAGAAACGATCAAAGAGTTTAAAAAAGAGGGTATAGACCAGGGGGTTTTTGGTGATATAGATTTAAAGGAACATAGAGAATGGGAAGAAAAGGTTTGTTCAAAAGCAGGCTTAACTGCTCGTCTTCCCTTATGGGAGCAAGCAAGAGAAGATCTTTTAAATGAATTTATTGAGTTAGGTTTTAAAACAATGATTATTGTAGTTAATGAAGACTATTTAGATAAAAAGTATTTGGGAAAAATCATTGATAAAAAATTAATAAAAGAATTTAAAGATATTGGGATAGACCCCAGTGGAGAAAATGGAGAATACCATACAGTAGTTATTAATGGTCCCATTTTTAATGAGAGAATACAATTAAAAAAGAAAGCCCAGCTTAAGCATGAAAATTACTGGTTTCAACCAGTTAAATTAATAAATTCTTAATAATTAAATAATAGTTGTTTAATTTAAAGCTTATATACTGTATATGTAATAAATTGAAATAATTACATATACAGGGAGATTAAAATGTTAAAAAACAAAAAATACTTATTATTTTTATTAATCACTTTCTTGATGTGTCTTTTGTCAGTGATTTTTCATGAATTAGGCCATGCTATTATCTATAAAATACAGGGCTTTAATATTGATTTTAATTTAACTCAGGCCAATCCTGTTTCAGGAGAACTAACTTTATTAGGTAGTATGGGAGGATTTTTAACAAACTTAATATTTGCATTAATTTTTCTTTTGTTATTTAGAAAATATAAAAATATACTCTTGTTTTCAGTAGTATTTGCTCATACCTGGTTTGCAAGAATTTTTATCTATCTTTTGAAATTACCGCGCGGTTATTTGCCAGCTGATGAAAAATTCATTGCTGATTATTTGAACATAGCCCCGCTATTACTTTGCCTTCTTATCTTAATAGTATTTTCATTAATCTTATATCAGGCAGTTAAAATTATTTTTGAGAAATATTCAAAATCAAATAGTTTAAAGATTTTAATTTATTCATTTATAGCCAGCCTGTTGGCTATGTTTGTAATCATACCCTTAGAGGGTTGAAAATAAAATACAATAAAATAAGGAGAATTTAAATGGATAATATAGTTGAAGACTTTAAACCTTTAGCGGGTAAACATTGTGTGACAAATTCTATACGACAAATATTTAATTATAATAATATTGATTTAAGTGAAGAAATGATTTTCGGCTTATCAGAAGGTTTAAACTTTTTTTATTTTGATTATAAGAACTTTGACTATCCTATGACTGGTGGAAGGTCTAAATTATTTGAATTTGAAGACAATTTAGCCACTAATTTAGGAATAGGTCTTCAAATACATAAGACCACCAGTATTAAAAAAGCTTATCGAAGTTTAAAAGAAAATATAGAAAATAATAATCCTTTAATGGTTTATGTGGATATGGGTGAATTAGATTATCTTTATCTACCTGAAGGCTATCATTTTGGCGGCCATAGTATAGTTGTTTATGGATTGTTAGAATCAAAAGAAGAAGTATACATCTCAGATCGAGATCAAAAAGGTTTTAAGGTTACTATGCGCGAGGAAGAAAAGCCGAATGATTATCATATCCTTTCAATTGAAGCTCTTAAAAACGCCAGAAATTCTAAAGAAAAGCCCTATCCGCCTAAAAACCGCTGGTTAGAATTTAACTTTGAGAAGATTAAAGATGTAGACGAAACTATAATTAAAACTGCAATTAAAAATAATGTCAATGCAATGATTGATCCCCCTATTAGAAACTTAGGAGTGAAAGGTATAAAGAAATTTTTTGAATTAGTTGTTAAAGATTGGTCGGACTTTTCAATTGAAAAGTTAAAAGAAGCAGCTTTTAATACCTTTATTTTTATCAATCAGGTGGGTGGAACAGGAGGCGGTATCTTCCGCAAGATGTATGGAGATTTCTTGATAGAATCAGCCGCTATTTGTAAAGATGAAAAATTAAAATTATTTGGACATAATTTAAAGGATATAGGAGAAGATTGGGATGAAGTTGGTTATCAATTCTATGATATCTATGAAAAAGAAGATGATTCTTTATTAGAAAATATATCTAAAGAATTAGAAATGATTTATTATAAAGAAAAAGAATTATTTAATAAATTATATAATTATTTGAACGGGTGATATAATGGGAAATTTTCGAACATATGGGATTAAACCATATAATATTTTAACTTTACATGGAGGCCCTGGTGCAATAGGTGAACTAAAAGATGTATCAGAAAAATTAGGCACAGAGTTTGGGGTAATAGAATATCTTCAAAAGCAGCCCAGTATTAAAGAATTAAAGGTAGAAATCAAAGAAATTATAGATAATAAGATGAAACCACCTGTAAAAATAGTTGGTTTTTCCTGGGGAGCCTGGCTAACAATATTTTTTACAGCAGATTACCCCGAATTAGTTAAAAGTATAATACTTATCAGCAGTGGTCCTTTTGATGCAAAATACAGTCATTCTATTCACCAAAATAGAATCAAAAGAATGAGTCCCAAAGAAAAAGATCTTTTTTATAAAGTTCAGGATAAATTTAAAGAAGGTAAAAATGTAAGAATAAAATTATTAAATCAATTTGTGGAGTTAATGCATAAAGTTGATGCTTATAATTTTATTGGTAATAATGGTAGTAGTACTAATTTCCAGATAAATTTATATAAAAAGATATGGGCGGAAGCCGCCATGTTAAGGAAAGAAAACTTTTTATTAAAATCTTTAGAAAAGATCGAATGTCCAATAAAAATAATACATGGTGACTATGATCCCCATCCCTATCAGGGTGTTATTGATCCAATAGAAAAACTGAAAAAAGATTATAAGGTGACCTTATTAAAAAAATGTGGACATACTCCCTGGCGAGAAAAATATGCAAAAGAAGAATTTTATAATACCTTATTTGATTATTTAAAGAATAATTAAATTATTGAGGATGATTTAAATGGAAAAAGATATGAAAAAATATATTAAAGATACATATAAAAGTGCTATTGACAAATATGAAAAAGCAACTCATCAGGTTGGGCTTTGGAAATCAGAGGAATATGTGATTAATAAATACTTTAATAAAGATGATAAAATTATAGATATTGGCTGTGGAACCGGGCGGACTACCTTTGAACTTTATACAAGAGGCTATAATAATATTGTTGGTTTAGATTTATCTAAAGATATGTTAAAAAAAGCTCGTGAAATTAATAAAAAATTAAAATTTATTATAGAATTTAAAGAAGGCAATGCTTTAAATATGAATTTTAAAGATAAAAATTTTGATAGTGCACTTTTTTCTTTTAACGGATTAATGCAGATTCCCAAAAAAGAGAATAGATTAAAAGCATTAAAAGAAATTAAAAGAGTTTTAAAACCAAAAGGTATTTTTATCTTTACTACCCATGATAGAGATAGAGGAGAAGAATTTAAAGAGTTTTGGAAAAATGAACAAGAAAAATGGGAAAAGGGCATTCAGGATAAAAGATTATATGAATATGGAGACCGTATCACTACCTCTAAAAATAATAATCAAGAACTATTTATACATTTGCCTAACCATAAAGAAGTAGTTAATCTTATTAAAGAAGCTGGATTTAATCTCATAGAAGATTTTTTTAGATCAGACAAATTTAATGAATCAAAACAAGTAAAAGAGTTTTCAGGTGATTGTCAATTTTGGATTGTTAGAAAATAAAAAAAATTATATCGATTTGGATTATATTAAGTATAATAATTTTAACAGCAATTGTTTTTACAATGAACACATCATTTCTAATTTTTACATATATTTGGCTAATTGTTTCTCTAATATTTTTAATAACTTTTTTCATTACTATTTTTGGAGAAGAACTCTTTTTTAGAGGACTATTATTTAAAAAACTTAAAAGTAAAGCAGGTCTAATTTGGGCAGTAATAATTCAGACGGCATTATTTGCATTGCCTAATTCGATAATTGCCTTTTTCATGCCGTCCATTAATAGTATTATATACATCTTTGTCTATGCATTTTTAGCTGTAGGGTGTGTAGGTAGCTATACAGCTGCCAAAACGGATTCAATCTGGGCGAGTTTAATTTCAGCTAGTGTGATGAATGTGATTTTGGTCTTAATATATTTTTAAAAAGTGAGGTATTTTCAAATGAACATCAAGCGATTTTTTATTAAATTAATAGTTTATGGTCTTTTATTATTCATTATTTTTGCCAGCCTTTATTCCCTATTTTTAAGAGATTTGTGGGTTAATAAAGGGATCACAAAAACTGAAAGAAGGATGGAACTACCCGGTGATAACTATGTAGAAAATCCAGATACAGTTTATCAGCAGGCAATTACAATTAATGCACCAGCTGATGTGGTCTGGGCCTATCTAATACAGGTAGGTTATCAGAGAGCCGGCTGGTATAATTGGGACTTTATCAACCGCTGGGCAGCTGATAATTACTTTTATAAAGGCAATTCTTCTGCCAATAACATTATACTTGAGTTGCAAAGTTTAAAAGAAGGCGATAATATAAGTATACTACCTGAGATAGCTTTTAAGGTTGAAAAACTAGAAAAAAATAATCATTTATTACTCACCGCTAAAGAAGGTGAGGATTATGTAGTTACCTGGGCTTACGATCTAAGGATATTACAGGATGATATGACTAGACTTATGGTCCGCTGGCAAAGTGATATTGGGGAAGGATTTTTATTTGATTTAATGAATTATGTAATTACTGAGCCGGGTGGAGCCGGTATTCAGCAGTGGGAGATGCTGAAAGGCATAAAAAAGAGAGCAGAACGCGACTATAATAATTTAAATAACTAAGCTAATAGAGGGTGAATATTAATGAATAAAGGATATGTGCAGGTCTATACTGGTAATGGCAAGGGCAAGACAACTGCATCTTTAGGATTAGCTTTGAGAGCAGTCTGTGGTGGTAAAAAAGTGTATATGGGTCAGTTTGTTAAAAATATGAAATATAATGAAGCTTCAGCTGGCAAGTACCTACCAGGCTTTAAAATAGAACAGTTTGGGGCAGGTTGTTTTTTTGATAGAGAGCCCTCTCAAAAAGATATTGATGCAGCTGAAAAAGGCCTTGCCATTATTGAAGAGGTTTTAACAAGTGATGAATATGATGTAGTTATTTTAGATGAAATTAATATTGCTTTACACTATAATCTCTTATCACCTACCAAGGTGATAGAAGTAATAGAAAAGAGAAAAGACAATGTAGAAGTAATCCTTACAGGTCGTTATGCACCTGATATGATCATTGAGAAAGCTGACTTAGTGACGGAGATGAAAGAAATCAAGCATTACTATGAAAAAGGTGTAAAAGCACGTAATGGAATAGAACGATAAATTAAATTAGAGGTTGTGATGGAATTGAAACTAGCAGTATTTGATTTTAATGGGACCTTGTTTCCCAAAGAAACCATACCATTTTTAATTTCCTGCTGGAAAAAGTTTGGCTACTCTAAACTTAATCTATATAAACTATATATTATGTTAGCACCATTAATATTAAAATACAAATATCCATTTTTAACCAAAATGAGTATAGAAGAAATGAAAGTTGAGTTTATGTATAGGTTCATTAAAATTTTTAAAGGTATGAAAAAAGAAGAAATTGAAGATTATTTTAAAAAAGTTGAAAAAGAAGCTCACCAATATTACAATCCAAAAGTGATAGAACGCCTAGAAGATTTTAAACAAAAAGATTATGAGGTAGTCCTTTTATCAGGCACCTTTTATGAACTACTGCAACCTATTTCAGATAGATTAGGTACAGATAATATATTAGGCAGCACTATTTTAGAAGATAGAAAAGAAAAAATTGATGAGTTTTCTGTATTGAGTGGTTCAATTAAATTAAAAGCTCTTAAAAGAGAGTATAGTTCTAATAATATAAACTGGGAACAGTCCTATGCTTTTGCAGACAGTATAGATGATTTAAGTTTGCTACAGGCGGTAGGTCATGCAGTAGCCGTAGACCCAGAAGACAGCCTGCGGATTGTTGCTGAAAGTGAAGGCTGGGAAATAATTGATTGATTATAGGAGTTGAAGCTAAGAGATGCATTATGTATATATTGTAAAATGTGCAGATGGGACCTACTATACAGGTTATACTAATAATTTAAAGCGGAGAATTAAACAACATAATGAGGGGGAAGGAGCCAAATATACAAAAGGCAGGCGACCGGTTAAGTTAGTACATTCCGAACAATTTGAAACCCAAAGTAAAGCGATGCAAAGAGAGTATGAGATTAAACAATTTAAGAAAGCAAGAAAAATCGAGATAATTAATCAAGATTAATTATAAAGTGAGCAGGTAAATGCCTTTTTATCTTGAACAATAATTATTAAGTATAAAAAAATATTTTTGTGTTCTTCGAGCTTTAAAAACCTAAGGTTTAAAATCTAGGGTTTTAAGGCCGATAGGGTTTAAGATGAAAGTTTTAAGCCTCCCATTATGGAAAGGAGACCCAAATTGACCGGTGTCTTTTCAGGACAGCGGTTTTTTGCTTTTAAACTATTATTTAACTTATTAGATATTTCTTTTAGTTATTTTATATTTAATAAGCAATTATTACTCCTTTTCAAGAATATAATATCAATCCTTTAAGGATTGATAAAATAGTTAGGAAAGGAGGGGTATTGTAAAGCACTTAATTGCATATATTTTTAAAAATCATGTAAGATAAAAATAACTAAAGAGGTGTAAATAATAAAAATGAATAATAGTAAAAAATTAATTATATTAACAGTCTTGTTTACTTTAGTAGTTTCATTTGTATTTACTAATAGTTCTGTCATAGCTCAGGACAGATTAATTTTGGCAACAACAACTAGTACAGAGAACTCAGGTCTATTAGATGTTTTGATCCCTCCTTTTGAAGAAAAGTTTAATACCAGAGTAGATGTAGTTTCAGTTGGTACTGGAAAAGCAATTAGTTTAGCCGAAAATGGAGATGCCGATATTATCTTAGTACATGCCCGGGCCGCAGAAGAGGCCTTTGTAGAAGCCGGTTATGGTGTTAATAGAAGAGATGTAATGTACAATGACTTTATCATCTTAGGTCCTGCCTCTGACCCAGCTGGTATTAGCGGTATGGAGGATGCTGGGAGTGCTTTTAAGAAAATTTCGGAAACATCCAGCCCTTTTGTATCTAGAGGTGATGATTCTGGTACAAATAAAAAAGAACTTTCAATCTGGAGTGGAGTGGGCATTGAATCTTCGGGCAACTGGTATATTGAAACCGGCCAGGGAATGGGTGCAAGTTTAAATGTTGCTAATGAAAAGCAAGCCTATATATTAGCAGACCGAGGCACCTTTTTAGCATATAAAGCTGATTTAGATTTAGAAATTTTAGTAGAGGGAGACCCGGAACTATTTAATCCTTATGGTATAATACCAGTCAATCCTGCCGTACATAACCATGTTAACTATCAAATGGCAATGGCTTTTGTTGGTTATATAACTTCACAGCAGGGGCAAAAAATCATCAGTGAATATACAGCTTATGGAGAAGTTCTTTTTAACCCCTCTGCAATAAAACCAGAAAATATAGAATAAATAATTTAGTGAGGAAGTAATGCTAATGGAATATATTATACAAGCCCTTAAGGGGGCAATAAATTTAATATTTACACTTGACCCGGAAGTTAGTACAGTAGTTAGTACTTCTTTACAACTTTCTTTAACTTCTACTGTACTTGCTGCCATTATAGGAACTCCTTTGGGTATCATGATTACCAAATTTGATTTTACAGGTAAACATTTTTTAAATACAATTTTAAATACACTACTTAGTTTACCTACTGTAGTATTAGGATTATTAGTCTTTTCCTTCATTTCACGTAGAGGAGTTTTTGGTGAGTGGGGCTTGTTATTTACAATGCGTGGTATTATTATCGGGCAAGTACTATTAATACTTCCTATTATTATAGCATTAGTTCGTAATGCGATTCATGATGTTGATGAAAAGATGTATAAGACGGCTGTATCATTGGGGGCAACCGGAACCCAGCAGTTCCGGTTGCTTTTATCTGAAGCCAGGTATGGTATTATTGGTGCTTTAATTACTGGTTTTGGACGAGTGGTAGGAGAAGTAGGAGTATCTATGATGTTAGGTGGTAATATTAAAGGCTATACGAGAACTATCACAACTGCTATTGCGATGGAGACTAATAAGGGTAGGTTTAGTTTTGGTTTGGCCTTAGGTATAATCCTTTTATCAATTTCATTTATTATTAACTATATAATATATTATTTCCAGTCAGGTGAATTCAAATGAAAAATATAATTTTAGAAGCAAATAACATTAAAAAAAGGTATGATAAAGAAGCTGTATTAGACTTAGATAATATAAAGATTTTTGAGTCTGCTTTTAATTTTTTAATTGGTCCAAACGGCAGTGGTAAAACCACATTATTAAACATACTAAGTTTAGTTGATACAGATTTTAAAGGGGAAGTAATATATAAAGGGCAGCCGGTCAAAAAGGTTAACTTTGATCTTTTAGATTTAAGGCGTAACTTTTCAGTGATCTGGCAGAACCCCTATTTATTTAAAGGATCAGTGGCCTCTAATATTGCATTACCTCTTAAATTAAGAAATGTTAAGGAAGACGAAATTGCAAGTAGGGTAGAAAATATTGCAAAAAAGTTAGAGATAACTAATCTTTTAAATAAAAAAAGTGATGAACTGTCTGGGGGAGAAAGACAAAAAACATCGATAGCAAGATCTTTAATAACTAACCCCGAAATATTATTTATAGATGAACCTAATATCAGCCTTGATTACCAAAGTACACAGTACTTTAATGACCTATTTTTAAGATTAACAAGTGAGGGTACTACTATTTTACTCATTACTCATGACCTATACCAGATAAATAACTTTGCTGAGTATATAACAATTCTAAATGATGGTAAAGTTGTCAAAAGTGGATCAGATATTGAGCTTGACTATTAAAGATGGGAGGCAAATATGTTTCAAAAATTTTTAGACTTAAAAAGTATAGAGCAATTCTGGAAGATAGTAGAGAAAAAATTAGGGATAAAACCAAATAAAAAAGAAATGATAAACTTCAAAGAAAGTATAAACAGAATATTAGCACAAGATATTAAAGCTACTGAAAACCTTCCAGCTTTTGACCGTTCTACAGTAGATGGTTATGCTGTAAAGTCACAGGATATACAGGGAGTATCTCAGTCTCTGCCGACTTATTTAAACCTGATTGGAAGTATCAAAATGGGGGAAAAAGCAGATTTAGAAATTGAAGATGGCCAAGCAGCCTATATCCCTACTGGAGCTATGCTGCCTAAAGGGGCAGATTGTGTGGTAATGGTTGAACAGACTGAAAACATTTCAGATCATATGGTTGAAATATATCAAACTGCTGGTGTTGGTGAAAATATTATAAAAAAAGGTGAAGAGATAAAAAAAGGCGAAGTTATCTTAAAAAAAGGCCACCGGGTTAGACCGCGTGATATGGGCATATTTGCTGGACTTGGTATTACAGAATTTGCTGTATATAAAAAATCAAGTGTGGCTATCATCTCAACTGGTGATGAATTAGTTGAACCTGAAGAGAAAATGAAATTTGGAGAAATTAGAGATATTAACACCTATACGATAAGTTATCTACTTTCAGAAATTAATGCCGAAGTTACCCAAGTTGGTATAATTGAAGATACCTATGAAAAATTAAAAAGCTCGATCGAAAAATATTTAGATTATGACTTAATACTGGTTTCAGGTGGTAGTTCGGCCGGATTAAAGGATGTGACTGTTGATGTCATCAATGAATTAGGAGAGCCCGGAGTATTAGTTCACGGCTTGAAAGTAAAGCCCGGTAAACCTACCATTCTGGGTAAGATTAATAACACTCCGATTATGGGTTTGCCCGGCCATCCCGGTTCAGCCTGGATTATTGCGAATAAGTTTGTTTTGCCGCTTGTTAAATTATTAAGCGGTCAATATGATGTAAATAATGTAAGAAAAAATATAAATAAAGAGGACATTATTCAACCGGCGATTTTAAGTAGGAATATTTCTTCTGATAAAGGAAGAGAAGAAATTATTCCCGTACTTATCGAAGAAAAAGAAGGCGAGAAGTTTGCAAAACCGCTTTTAGGCAAATCGAGTTTTATGAGAATATTTATTGAATCAGATGGTTATCTAGAGATAGAAGCAGCTAAGGAAGGTATTGAAAAAGGTCAAAAAGTTAATGTTTACCTATTTTAAAGGGAAAAGAGGTTTTAGACATGAAGAGGAAAGCCTATCTAAAGAAAACTTCTTTAAAAAGAGCACAAGAAATCCTGTTAAAGAAATTTGGAAATTATAAGCTGCAAACAGAAAATATCAAAACTGAACAAGCTCAGGGGAGAGTAACGGCAGAGGCTGTTTATGCACAAAGATCAGCCCCGGATTACTATGCTTCTGCGATGGACGGTATAGCTGTAAAAGCATTTAGTACTAACTATGCTAGTGAAAGAGAACCCGTTATCCTAACTAAAGGCCAAGATTTTGTCTATGTAGATACCGGTGACTTAGTACCAGAACCATTTAATGCTGTGATTAAAATAGAAGATGTTGAAAAGTTAGAAGATAAGCGGGTAGAGATTATTCAAAGTGTACCGGTCTGGAACCATATCAGAAGTATTGGGGAAAGTGTTATCAAACAGCAGATGATAATACCATCACATACAGAAGTTAATGTATTTGAGATCGGTTCTATGTTAGAAGCAGGTGTAACAGAATTAGAAGTATTTAAAAAACCAGAGTTGAGCATCATCCCCACCGGTAGTGAACTGGTCAAGCCTGATGAAAAAAAAGAAAAAGGCCAACTGGTTGATTTTAATTCTACTATGTTAAAATTGACAGCTCAAAATTGGGGTTTAAGTGTTAATGATTTTGCTATTGTAAAAGATAATTATGAAGAAATTAAAAGTAATATCTTAAAAGCAGTTGATAGTTCTGATATAATCATTGTTAATGCGGGTTCTTCAGCAGGCCGCGAAGATTATACTTTAGATATATTACAGTCCTTAGGGGAAGTCTATGTACATGGGGTTGATGTAATGCCCGGGAAACCTTTAATTATTGCAAAGGTGAAGGGGAAAGCTGTATTCGGTATTCCCGGTTATCCACTTTCAGCTTTGTTAGACTTGCATCTTTTTGTTAAACCTTTAGTCAAAAATATCTTGGGTCTTAAATATGTATTACCGAACAAGTTGAGAGCTAAAGTGAAAAAAAAGGTACCTTCCACAGCGGGTTTAAAAGAGTTTATCAGAGTTAATCTCGCTGAAATTGAGGGAGAACTCTTAGCTTTACCGCAAAAAAGAGGTTCTGCTTCAATGCACTCTCTAGTTAATGCAGATGGAATCTTACCGATTCCAGAAAGTAAAGAGGGGATTTTAGCTGAAGAAGAGGTAGATGTTTATTTATTGAAATCGAAAGAAGTCATAAAGAATAATTTAATGATGATCGGTAGTCATGATCTAACAATCGATATTATTAGAGATCTAATTAGAAAAAATAAATATGACTTTGCTTTAAATATTCAGTCTGTAGGCAGCCTTTCTGGCCTAGTTTCTTTAAAACGAGGTGAGTCTCATCTAGCAGGGGCCCATCTGCTTGATAGTGAGAGCGGTGAGTATAATACTTCTTATATAAAGGATCTTTTACAAGAAGAAATAGCTGTAATTAATCTTGTTCAGAGAGAACAGGGTCTGATGGTGAAAAAAGGCAATCCCAAAGGTATTAAAGATATAAAAGACTTAACTAATGACAATCTGAAATTTATTAACCGACAACGGGGTTCAGGTACACGGGTATTATTGGATTACCTATTGAAAAACGAAAATATTGATAAAAACAAGATTAAAGGTTATGATAAAGAAGAACTAACCCATATGGGAGTAGCAGTACAGGTGGCAGAAGGCAACGCAGATACCGCCTTAGGTATCAAAGCTGCAGCGGCAGCAGTCGGGATTGATTTTGTACCGATAAAAGAAGAAAAGTATGATATAATATTAAAGAAAAGTGAGCTAAATGACGATAGAATAGATAAGATCATTAAGATTATAAAGTCTGACCAATTTAAAGAAAAAGTTAAAATGTTAGGCGGTTATAATACAAAAGAAAGTGGAAATATTCATTTTATAGAGTAAAAAGGGTGATAAAATGATAAATACAGCGGTAGTTACAATAAGTGACAAAAGTTCACAGGGTAAACGTGAGGATAAAAGTGGACCGGTAATTATAGAAATGCTTGCTGAATTTAAGGCTACAAAAAAATACTATAATATTATTCCAGATGAGATAGATGAGATTAAAGATGAACTTATTAAGTTATCTGAACAAGAGGATATTGATTTAATTTTAACTACGGGAGGAACTGGCTTTGCTCCCCGTGATGTAACTCCAGAGGCTACCCAGGCTGTCATGGATAAAGATGTACCGGGTATAGCTGATTTAATGCGTATGGAGACAATTAATATTACCAGAAAAGCCGCCTTATCCCGAGCGGTTTCTGTAATAAGAAATGATACCTTAATTGTTAATTTACCGGGGAGCCCTAAAGCAGTTAAAGAATGTTTAGAAGCTATCAAAGATATACTTCCCCACGGCATCGAAATCTTAAAAGAGGAAGTCACAGAGCATAATTAATATTAATTATGCTCTTTTAATATTTATAATATTATTATATAATATGGTTAATATTGACTTAAGTTTAAAATATTTTAATAATTAGCATCCTTTAGGTAGTATTAAATCATAATTACAAAACAAAGCTAAATATTAGATAATTATATATTTAAATAACTTTTCAAGTATAATCAAAAAAATAATTAAAATAATTTAACATGGTAAATACATTTTATAGTTTAGAAATCAAAAAGTATAAGCAAGCTTACTTAAAGAAATAATATTAATTAGAAAAGGTGATAAAAAATGAGATTAGTACCGGTAGAGGACATTAAACCTGATATGAAACTTGCTAAGTCAATTTATCACAAAAACAATATACTACTAAATACAGGAGTTAAAGAACTTCATAGGTATAAAGCAAAGTTAAAAAGTATAGGGATAAACTATGTCTATATAGAGGATAAATATTCTGCGGACATTGATGTAGATTATGTAATAAAAGATGAACTAAGAGAAAAAGGTCAAAAAAGAATAAGGTCATTTATGGAAGACATTAAGTTTAATAATTCTATTAATGTTAATAAGATTAAAAATACTGTTTCAGATATTGTTGAGGATATTTTAAATAATAGTGACAATATTATTGTTAATATGCTTGATATTAAAAACTTCGATGATTACACTTTTGAACATTCAGTTAATGTGGCGGTTTATTCCATTATATTAGGTAAGTCCCTTAATTTTAATATCAGAGACTTAAACAAGTTGGGTATAGGAGCAATTTTACACGATATTGGTAAAATATTAGTTCCACCTGAAATCTTGTTTAAAGAAGATAGGTTAACCGCAGAAGAATATGAAATTATCAAGGAACATTCCGAATTAGGATATAACTATATAAAAGAAGCTCATGAAGTTAGCCAGGTATCTAAAGCTGCTATATTATCTCATCATGAAAGACTAGATGGCTCAGGCTATCCCCGCAAAAAAGAAGGAGACGATATTCATGAGTATGCAAAAATTGTAGCAATTACAGATGTTTATGATGCCTTAACTAGTGATAGAACTTACCGTAAAAGATGGCCTGTACATGAAGCTATAAGTTATATCATGAGTAATTCTGACGAAAAGTTCGATAATTACTATGTAGATAAGTTTATTAGAAATTTAGCCATTTATCCGAATGGTACTATGGTTAGATTAAGTAATGGCCAAAAAGCAATTGTTAAAGAACAAAACAGTAATTACCCGACCCGCCCTGTTTTAAGGGTTATAGAAGATACAGAGGGTAATGAGTTAATAAAAGACTTAGATCTCTTACAAAACTTAAATATTGTTATTGAAGATGTCTTTTAAAATTAAGTTTTAAGAAATAAATATGTAATTTTTTGTAACAAATATTTTATAAATATTGTAAAAAAGATCATTTGTCCGCCTTTAATACCATAGTGGGTTACTTCAGTGTTAAAGACCATCCCAGAGATAGGGAAGCTGGATTTATTACCTAAGAACCCTTTTTGATAGGAGACCAGGACAGAACAATTCTTAAAGATCAGCTGTAAAGCATTATCAGTTTATTTTCCGTTTTTAGGCTGTAATTGACCATACTTTTAACTATGCCTCCTTCTGAAATATCGACTGGAGTAAAACCTGATAGGATAGTCAGAAAAGGTTTTTAAGAGTTTTGCTCATTGAGAGATAGATTAACAAATCACCCAATAAGTTCAAAAAAGGCAGATAGGGTCCCATGTTTTTGCCCTCCGAGGTTGAAAGGTATCTAAAAGCAGAGTTCTTACAGCAGTTAGATCAGTAATGTAGACTTTGTGAATAATATTAGACTTAGATCTGATGTGGTCAGAAAAGTTAGGTTTGTGGTAATAATCAACAAGTTTCTTTTTAACAAAAGATTTAAATTGTTGATAAGAGATTTTATGATCATTCTTTAGTTGAGATTTAGGGTAAAAATACCCTATATTTCAATTGTGGTGGTTGCGCAAAAAATCAGAAATCGAATTTGTAAATAAATCTAGTATATTAAATTTATAGGAATAGCAGCAGTTCTTGTGAAGATGAAAAAAGTACTTAAGGGCCGTGAGCCCTTATAAATAGAGTGTGATTTAGCTGAGAAGATTAAAACAAGTTAAGGGGGTGGTGAAAACAAGAAATTTCTTTAATAAAAATCAAGATGGAGAGAGTAGACTTATAGATTTTTGCCACTCTGCAGTGAATAAACTGATAGGGGATATTGTTGATATGTTCATAGTGGTTCTCGATGAGAACTTAAAAGTTAGAAAATATAACAAGGTTTTTGAAGATATGATCTATTCTCAACAAAAAACCGAAAATTTAAATATTTATGAACTATTGGCAGATAATATTGAACTTAATCTTCCCCAAAAGGGAGAAGTTAAAGAGCAAAAATTACAGTTTAAAGATAATAAAGGTACTAGTTATCTATATGCATGTCATTTGATTCGGGAGAACGATTATTATCTCTTAGCAGGAAAACAAGAGAGAGATGTAAAGGGATTTTTTCATAAAATGACTGAACTTAATAATGATTTGATCAATAAATCCCGTGAACTAACCAAAAAAAATATCGAACTTGAAAAGAAAAAAGCTAAAATCGAAAAACTTTTAAGAAAAGATAATCTAACCGGACTTGCCAATCGTAGAGCTTTTGAAGAATTCTTAGTGAAGATATATTCTCTTGCTAGAAGAAATTCATTTCCTCTTTCTTTAATAATGTTTGATCTTGATGATTTTAAAAAGATTAATGATATTTATGGACATCAAATTGGTGATGAAGTTCTGAAAAGTATAGGTGAACTTTTGGATGGAAATACACGCCAGGGAGATATGGCTGCTAGAGTAGGTGGGGATGAATTTTATATTTTGCAACCTAATACTTTACATAAAGAAGCCGTTGCTTATGTTGAACGGCTGAAAGTTGAAATAGATGAGCTCAATATACCAGAGGTGCTAGACAAGATTACTGCCAGTTTTGGTGTGGTTGAACTACGCGAAAATGAATCAATATATGAATTTATGCTGAGAGTAGATAAAGAAATGTATTGTGCTAAAATGAAAAATAATATAAAGGGTAAGAATTAAAAAAAATAGACCAGGTGGTGTGAATAATATTGAGTCTTCTATTTGAAGTTATTGATAACAAAAAGGAAAAGTTAGCCCAAAAAATCTTTGAGAGGCAGTTTGAGTATGATAAAAAGTTGGATGATGAATATAATGATTACAGAAAATCAAAAATGTATAGGGATATAAAGTACAATTTGGAAAGCCTAGAAGTTGCAATTAAATATGATGCCAATAAAGTTTTTGAAGATTATGCTCTCTGGTTGGTTAAATTTCTTTCAAACCGTATGATGGATTTCCCCAAAAAGCGTATAAAAGAACAGATGATTGATCATTATAGGATTATAAGTGAGGAGCTAAAGGAGGAAAATCTGGGGAGAGATTATTTGCAAAAAGCTCAAATTCATCTGGAAAATGCTATAAAGATAACAGAAGAAGCTGACCTTGAAGAAGAGTCTGTAAAAAAAGCTATTGGTTTTTCTTCGAGTGAAAATTTACTGGAAGGTCTGAGTATTCGCTTTCTCAACTCACTTCTTCAGGCAGATAGAGAGGAAGCTCAGAAAGTGATTGAAGATGCTCTGGATAATCTGGATAATGATGTATCTCTGGAGGATATATATTTGGGGATCTTTCAGAAAACAATGATTAGAGTCGGTGAGCTCTGGCATTCAGGGGACATAATGGTTGATGAAGAACATTATATTACCAGCATGGTACAGAGTATTATGATGCAACTCTGGCCGAAAATTTTTGACGGCAAAAAAACAGACCGTAAGATTATGGTTTGTACAGCCGGTAATGAGCTTCATGAAATGGGTGGTAGAATTCTCTGTGATTTGATGGAAATAAAGGGCTGGAATACTGTCTATCTTGGTGCTGCTGTTCCTGCTGTCAATATTATAAGTGCCATAAAAAAACACAAACCTGATTTGGTGGGTTTATCTGTGACGATGCCAATTTATCTTGAACAGTGCGAAAGAGCAGTCAAGAAAATTAAAACTAATGATTCAACCAAAAATGTCAAAATTGCTGTGGGAGGTAGGGCCTTTTCTCTGGCCCCACATCTACCTGCTGAATGGGGTGTGGATGTAAGTGTTAATAATGGTATTGAACTGAATGAATGGGCGGAAAGATATATATGAAGGCAGAAAAATTAGCTCGTAGTGGTATTACTCTTTCTATTATCATACTCTCATTTATATTGTTTCGCGGTTCATCAAGTTTGCTTGGCAGCTTAATTATTCCTCTCGCGGTTTATATAAATCTTTATGATTTCAGTTTGGGTGAATTTTTACTGACGATAACAGCAGCTACTATTCTTGTGGCAATATTTTTCTCGACTCAGGTTTTATTTATGATTGTCTATGGATTTTTGGCATATATGCTTTCAACTTTGGTCGACAAAAATTTGTTTATGCGCATGAGTGTACTATCTTTAACAGCAGCTTTATCATTTTTTATTGCCATTTATCTCACGGACCTATTTTTAGGTACAGCTATCCAGCATGCTCTAACTTCTCTGATGGGAGGAACCCTGCTGGGATTTTTTCTTATGGTTTTACTGGAGGGCATGATAATAGGTGTAGCTTTATCCTTTTTAGGCCCTTGGCTAAAAAGTAGACTCCCGGGATAAATTAGCATATTCAACTTTCTGAGTAAAATTTAAAGTCTTAAGTCCCTTTTTAGACTTGGAATAGACAAACAACAGATCAAACTTATGCCTGGAAGAGAAGTCATTGTA
Source organism: uncultured Halanaerobiales bacterium (assembly GCA_964430875.1). Lineage (GTDB taxonomy): Bacteria > Bacillota > Halanaerobiia > Halanaerobiales > M55B127 > M55B127. The sequence continues at coordinate 14,306 of CAYSHP010000019.1, read as the reverse complement.
ATTAACTAATAAAACAAGATTATTAAGGAATATAAATTTTATTATAAATACCTCGAAGAGCTAACCATTAAAAAGATATAAACTTAAGACTTAAAGATTATATGGTAAGACAAATATCTTAAATGTAAATTCACAAAGAAAGGTAGAGTTTTATGACAGCTGAATTTGAAAAGATGGATGAATTTTTTGATAAGAGAGCGGCTAATTATGATCAGCATATGCAGGAAAATGTAGATGACTTTAATACCTTCTATCAAAAAATAGCTGAAGATATAAAAAGTACCGAAGAGCCGATATCAGTACTCGATATCGGATGTGGTACTGGGCTTGAGCTTACCTATATTTTCAAGAAAGCTCCGCAAGCTCATATAACCTGTCTTGACTTATCAGAAAAGATGCTTATTAAATTAAAAGAGAAATACAAAAATAAAAAAGAGCAGATTGATTTAATTCAAGGTTCTTATCTAGAAGAAGATTTAAGTGATAATAAGTATGATTATATAATTTCAGTGATGACAGTTCATCATTTGAAATATAAGAGTAAATTAATGTTATATAAAAAAATTCAAAGAGCCTTAAAAAATGATGGGAAATATATAGAAGGAGATTATGTAGTCAATCAAAAAAAGGAAAAACAACTATTAGCAGAATACGAAAAAAAGATTTCCGATTTAAAAGAAGAAGAAGGAAGTTATCACATTGATATTCCACTTTCATTAAAAACACAGAAAAGACTATTTGTGAAAAGTGATTTTAAAGATTTTCATCTATTATATAAAAAAGGTGAAGCAGCTATCTATACTATGATGAAATAATATAATAACTTTAGGGGGATTATGTAATGGATAATAATGAATTAAAAATGACTTTACAAAAAATTGCTGATAACGAATATAACTTATTTGAAGATACTGATTATGAAAAATTAACCAATGAAATGTTAGATAAGATTGGGGTGACTGATCCTAAGCTTAGAGATGACTTGATCTACATGGTTTTAGCCAATTGGATTATGGATGATATCTATAATGATGATGAGTTATTAAAGATATTTAATATTTGCTTAGATGAAGAACACCTCTATTATAAGTTGGGCCAAAAAAAAGATGATTCAGTCTTTACAAGAACCTTCTCCGCTCTCATTCTCTCCGCACTTTTCCATAAGGATTATGAATCTGATTTTCTAAACCCACAAAAATTTCAATCAGGTGCCGATAAAGTCATCGAATATTACTCAAAAGAACAAGACTTAAGAGGATATATTAAGCAAAAAGGTTGGGCACATTCAGCTGCTCATGGAGCTGATATTTTAGTAGAAATTGCGAAAAACAAAAAGGCTAAAAAGAGAACGGTTATAAAGTTATTGGAATCAGTAATTGATAAGTCTCAGATTGAAAATTATGTTTATTTCAATGGAGAAGATGAAAGAATTTCTCGTGCAGTTAAAAATGCTATGAAAAATATTAATTTAGATGATGAAGCAATTAATAAGTGGTTTAGGGAATTAACTGACATAAAAGAAATAGAGGATAGAAATAAAAAAGATACTTTGATCTTTAATTTAAAGAATGTATTAAAAAGCCTCTATTTTGAAATCATATCAGATGAAGTAATTAATGACAAATACTTAATTTTAATCACAGATGCTTTAAAAGAGCTGCATCAAAAACGATTTTAATTAGGAAGTGATAAATTTGTCTGAAAGAAAAGTAGAAGTTAAAAGCCATGATAATAAGTGGTTTAATAAGTATGAAAAAGAGAAAAAGAAAATCAATAATATCTACAAGGATATATTAGTAGATATTCACCATATTGGTAGCACCGCAATACCTAATATTAAGGCTAAACCAGTTATTGATATCCTGGTAGTGGTAGAAGATATCAATAAGGTAGATCAATATGATAATTTAATGCAAGAATTAGGGTATGAACCTAAAGGTGAATTTGGGATTGAAAACCGCCGTTTTTTTCAAAAAGGCGGTAATTATCGATCCCATCATGTACATATTTTTGAAAAAGGTGACCAGGAGATTAAAAAACATCTTAATTTTAGGGACTATCTGAGAGCTCATCCTGCTAAAGCTAAGCAGTATTCAAAACTTAAAGAAAGCCTAGCTGAACAATATCCTTATAATATTGATAAATATATTGAAGGAAAAAATGACTTCATTCAAGAAATAGATAGAGAGGCTGCCCAATGGGCAGCTGAAGACAAATTATAAAAAACGGAACACAGCGGAGGCGAGAACAATTAAGTTATTAAGGAACTGTACATATTTAAACAATAATTTTAAGATAAGCAAAGGTGATATATTAATAGAAGACGGTATAGTAATAGATATAGATGATAAAATAGAAAAGAAAAAGTCTGAATTAGAGGAAATTACAGACTGCAAAGACTATTTAATCCTGCCAGGTTTTGTAAATGGTCATACTCATAACCCTTCTACTCTTTACCGGGGATTATTTAGAGATAAGCCCCTATCAGAATGGATGGATAATAGTTATCAAGGCCAACTTCAGATGAAAGGATTTGAATTCTTAGATGATAAAATCAACAAAGAAGAATTTCATGTACTTTTACTCAAAGCCTATTCTGAGTATATAAGACAGGGGATAACGGCTGTAGTAGAAACCGGCCAGTCTGATATAGAAGATGTAATTGAGTGGACCGAAGATATCTTAAAAACTTCTAATTTACGAGGTGTAATAGATGTATATGACGAGATAGATAACTATTACAATAACTCAAATGAATATGTTAAGTACTGTACTCACCTACCAGAAGAAGAAATGATTGAGGATCATTTACTACCAGAACTTAAAAACAAAAAAGAAAATTATCCTTCTCTAAGAATGACACACTGTCTAGAAACCTTAAACCGAAAAAAGATTGTTAATCATAAATACCATAAATCTACCGTTGAGTTGTTTGATGATTTTAATTTATTAGATAAAAATACAATTCTTTTTCATTGTACACATGTAAATAATGATGATATTGAATTAATTGCTGAGAAAGAAACCTCAATTGTATACTGCCCAGTTTCCAATTATTGGAGTGGAGCCGGTTATGCTCCTTTAGAGAAGTTTTTACAAGAAGATATTAATATTTTATTAGGAACGGACTTTCTTTTAAGTGATTTATGGGAAGTAATGCGAAATACATATTATTATCTTAAAACACATACTGAACCGGAAAGATATACTGCAAAAGATATCTTTAAGATGGTAACAGTAAATGCTCATAAGGTATTAGCTCCCGAAATGAAAATTGGTATAATAGATATTGATTATAAGGCTGACTTACAGTTTATTAATAAAGACAGCACCCAAATTTGGCCTTTGTTAAATAAAAATGGCTTTTCAAATATCCTACATAATATTTTAATGCATTCAGATGCAAGTATAATCGAAAATGTCATGATTGACGGGAAATGGATTTTAAAAAGTAATAAAATTATTCCTTTTGACGAAAAATTTATTTTAGTTAGATACAGGCATATCCTACAAAAGTTATATGGTCTATAAAAAAATACCATAAGGAGGTAACAAGTATGGCTGATTTTAAACAGATTGTAGTTTTAGACAATGAAATCGAAGCAAACATAATGGAAGACATATTAAAAGACCGTGAGATACCCCATATTATCCAATCTTATCATGTACCTGGATATGATGGGGTTTTTCAGTTTCATAAGGGCTGGGGACACATCGAAGCAGAAGAAGAGTACCGAGATGAGATCCTTGAAATTTATAATGATATTAAAAAAGAAGCTGAAAAGAAGGTGAAAGAGGAGTTTAAAGAAAAAGGAGGCCAAAATGGAAAAGATTAGAAAGATTGCAGAAAAAAGGGCCAGCAAAGCCGGTCAGCCTCCCGGCAGTTTAATATATTTGGATGATGATAAAAAAGAAGAGATTGAGATCTCATATATAGATTACGATCAAGAAATATATAAGGAAAAAGTTGTTAAAGATATTTCGGAATGTGAAAATTTAAAAGAAAGTGATACAGTCACCTGGATTAATGTTATAGGATTGTCAGACGTGGAAAAAATTGAAAAAATATGTAATCTATTTAATATACATCCCCTTGTACAGGAAGATATAATACATGTACATCAGAGGCCAAAAATGGAAGAACATGATGATCTATTATATATTGTTTTAAAGATGTTAAATTACAGTCAACAAGAAGCAGAAGTTGTCTCAGAACAGATTAGTATTGTTGTAGGTAATAATTATGTGATTACCTTTCAAGAAAGGGCAGGTGATGTGTTTAATCCTATTCGAAAAAGGTTAAAAAATGAAAAAGGCAGGATCAGAACAATGAAAGCAGATTATCTGGCTTATTCATTAATAGATATAATAATTGATAATTATTTTATAATTTTAGAAAAGGTTGGGGATGAAATAGAAATTATTGAAGAGGAACTTGTTAATCAACCATCAGAGGATACTCTGCAAAAGATTTACAAGTATAAAAATGAAATGATTTTTTTACGCAAATCAGTTTGGCCCTTAAGAGAACTGATAAACGGTTTAGAGAAAAGTGATCTAAAATTTATAGACTCTTCAGTAAAACTTTATTTAAGAGATCTTTATGACCATACCATCCAGGTAATTGAAACGGTGGAAACAATCCGTGATATGTTGGGTGGAATGCTTGATATCTATCTTTCTAGTATCAGCAATAAAATGAATGAGGTTATGAAGGTTTTGACAATAATTGCAACTATCTTTATACCATTAACTTTTATTGCCGGCATATATGGTATGAACTTTGAATATATGCCAGAACTAAGTTTCAGGAATGGATATTTTGTAGTATTAGTAGTTATGGTAGTAATTGCAATCTATATGCTATATTATTTTAAAAAGAAAAAATGGCTATAAAACATTCTCCCAAACTTTTAACCTGGTTTGGGGTTTGATTATAAAAAATTAATATAATCTTAATATTTTAATAAGACAATATAAATTTTTTTACAATATAATAAAAATGTTCTAAAATCACATAATTTCACATAATGGTGTGATAATTATTTGATAATTTTTAAATACTATTAAAATTAAGAGAATAGCGGGAGGTTTATTCAACATGAAAAAGAGATTTAATATTTTGTTTTTAGTACTAATTACAGTCATGCTGCTCACATCCTCGGTTTTTGCAGCCAGTATGGAAATTAATTTAGAGAAGGCTTATGAAATTACTTTACAGGACAATACTTCTCTAAAAATTGCTCAAAAGGAGTTAGAGAATAAACAGATTCAGTATGAAAAAAGCAAAGCACAGAACCTGCTGAATCAATCAAATTATAGTGAACTGCAGGCAGAATATAATTTATTAGCTGCTAAAAAAAGCTATATAAATACTGCTAATAACTTACTCAAACAAACCTTACAGCAGTATACAGACCTATTAATAAAAAAGAAAAATATAGAGACTTTAGACAAACAAATTACTTTAAATGAAAATTTACTAAATGAAGTTAAAGCCCAGTATGAAGTAGGAGAAAAAAGCCAACTAGATATTTTAGATCAACAAATTAAAGTTAATGACTATATACAGGAAAGAGAACAGTTAAAAAATGAATATGATCAGTCAAAAACTGAATTCAAAGTACATTTAGGTATTAATAGAGGTACAGAGATTACCTTGGTTGAATTAAGTGAACCTGAATATCTTAAGTTAAGTGAAGAAGAGATATTTAATAGGGCTTATGAAAACAGCTGGGATAAAAAAATGAATGAATTAAATCTAGAACTTGCTAAAATTGATCTAAAGAAAAAAGAAGTAGTATCATCTTCTGAAATGAATAAAAACATGGCTGAAAACTCAGTAGAAATTGCTGAGTTACAGTTAGAAAAACAAAAAGAAGAGATAAGTAGTCAGGCTAGAGAACTGCACAATCAAATTATTAATTTAGAGAGTAATATTACAATTTCTCAAGATAAAATACAACAGGCCCATGAAACTTATAATATTTTAGAAGAACAGTATAAATCAGGTTTAATTACTCAAAATGATTTACTTGAAGGTGAAATTTCAGTTCTGCAGTCCGAGTACCAACTTTACAATGCTTACATGAACTACTATATACAAAAACTTAATATTAAACAGTTCATGAATCCCGGTGCAGAGGTGTTAGAAGATGAATAAAAGATATAAAGTAATCTTGTTGATAAGTATATTTGTATTAATTTTTTCATCGGTTAGCATCCAAGCTGCAGAATATAATTTAGAAGAATTAATTAGAACTGGAATGAATAATAATATAGAAATAAAACAGCTCAAAAATGAATTAGAAACTATTCAAAGAAATATGAAACTAACCAAAGCCCGCAGCGATTGGCAGGCTAATATGAGTTTAAATAAACAATTAATAGAAGATGATGCAGTTTCAATAACAAGAGATAATAGTGAACAGGTAAATCTTTCTATTAATAAAAAATTTGTTCAAAATAGAGTTACTTTAAGTCCACAAGCATCCTATGACTTTGATGGTTCAGAAGTTATTTATGCAATAAATATGGATGTAGACCTTTATCCTAATGTGCCATCAGAAAGTATAAAGAACTTGCTTAATTTAAATAACCAACTTAATCAAAAACAAAAAGAGCTCTTCAATAAACAAGCTGAATTAGCCAAAAACTGGATAAATAAATATTTGCAATTAGTTAGAATAAATGAAAGTATTGAAGTTTTAAAAGAAAGACAAATAGTTGCTCAAAATAATTATGATAAAATCCAAAAAAAAGTTGAGATAAATGAGGCCGGTCAGCAGGACTTACTACAGGCCGAAATTAATTTAAATGATGCAGTATTTAATTTAAAGCAAAGTCAGCAGAACTTCAAACAGGTAAAAATGCAGCTTTTATCAGACTTGCGATTAGCAAAAAATACTGAAATTATTTTAAATAAAGACAGTAAAGTTCTAACAGAGCTTACAGACTTAACAAATAATCTTGAGATGGAAAGTTTAGACAAAGGACAGATGGTAGAAAATGTTGTTAAAACCAGCAGCCAGTTTGCAAATATCATTAATAGAAAAGAGTACTTGCAAAAAGAACTTGACTGGCTTAAAAAAGACGATGCTCCTCAGGTAACTTTACAGAGCAGTTATGATAGTGATGAAGAATTTAATGCATCGATTAATGTAAGTTATAATATTTTTGATAGTGGAGTACAAGAGATGACAGTTGAAAATAAAAAGCAGGAGATAGAAAACAGTGAACTTTCCTTAGAACAACTTTATGAACAAACTGCCAATAATATAGATAGTCTAATTGATCAGGTCAACTTAGCTCAATTAGAAGCAAAAAGCAGTCAATTAAAGTATGAAAAAGCAAAAAAAGATACTGAAATTGTAAAAGAACAGTTTGCAGCCGGTGCTGTAGAAGAAAATTTATTAGTAAATAACAGGCTTAATGAAAGAAATGCTTTGATTAATTTAAATAGAAATAGAGATGATATATTTTTAAATAAATTAGACCTCTTAATCTTAACAAGACCTAATGAGATTGTTGAGGAGGTAACCAAGTGATAAAAAAAGTACTAATCATTACAGTGATAATAGTAATAGTATTAGCAGGAGGCTACTTCGGCTATACTAGATATTATGCTCAAAATAATCAACAAAAGACCCAACAAATTACAGATAAAAACACTTTAGAAGTTCAGACTGGTAGTATGAAAAAAACGATTTCTGCTAGTGGTAATATTTTTCCTATCGAAGAACAAAATCTAACCTTTTCTACAGATGGAACAGTAGCTGCTGTTAATGTAGAAGAAGGTGATAATGTTGAGGAAGATAAGATTTTAATAGAGTTAAAAAACAACCAGGCTCAGCTTCAGTTTGTTAAAGCAGAGAATCAATTAAAAAATGCTCGAATAAATGGTTCTCCTAATGCAATCAAAGAAGCTGAACTGGATTACGAAATAGCTAAAGAAAGACTTGACGATACTCAATTAAAGGCACCTTATTCTGGTGTTATAACTGAACTGTTAGTGCAAAAAGGAGATTATATAAATAGCGGTCAAGAAGTGGCAACCTTAATAGATAATTCTCAATATGAAGTAAAGGCCAATATAGATGAAAGTGAACTAGCTAATCTGGAAATTGGTCAAAATGTTGAAATCAGTATGGAAGCATTACCCGGGTTACAACTAACAGGTCAGTTAACAGAAATTGGTTCAAAAGCCGAAAGCACCAGTGGTGTTGTTACAATACCAATTACTGTTTTAATCAATTCAGTCCATGACTCCTTTAAACCCGGGTTATCTGCTGATATGGATATAATTGTAGGACAGGTACAGGATAAAATTATTATACCTGTTACGGCAATTTTAAATAAAGAAGGTAAAAAGTATATACAAAAGGTTGTTGGAGAAAATACACAAGATGTAGAAGTAACCACCGGTTTAACAGATGGTTTAAGAGTGGTTATAGAGTCTGGTTTAGAGAGTGGAGATGAAATTGTAGTAAATAGTGCCGCAATGGCTCAATCTGGAAACTCCGGTCAGACTCAGCGCGGTATGTTCCAGGGAGGTCCACCGCAAGGTGGAGGTAATTAAAGATGATTAAATTAGATGACGTAAACAAGGTATATAAAAATGGTAAAGTAGAAGTCCAAGCACTAACTAATGTTTCTTTTGAAATTGAAAAAGGAGAGATGGTTGCCATCATGGGCCCTTCCGGCTCAGGCAAATCAACTCTTATGCATATAATAGGTTGTCTGCATAAAGCAACTTCCGGATTTTACAGTTTAAATGGCCAGGATATATCTAAAGCTAGTGAAAATAAACTGGCTACAATTAGGAATAAAGAAGTTGGTTTTGTTTTTCAACAGTTTAATCTTTTGCCAAAGCATTCAGTTTTACACAATGTAGAAGTACCTTTAATATATAAAGGGGAAAGCAAAAAGGAAAGAATAGAAAGAGCCAAAGACCTCTTAGAAAAAGTAGGTTTAGGACATAGAATGAAACACTACCCGAATGAAATTTCCGGTGGTCAAAAACAGAGGGTAGCAGTAGCACGTGCCCTGGCTAATAATCCTTCTTTAATATTAGCCGACGAGCCGACCGGTAATTTAGATACCACCACGGGTGAAGAGATTATGGATCTTTTTCAAAGATTAAATGAGCAAGGTCATACTATCATATTAGTAACTCATGAATCTAATATTGCTGCTTATGCTAGAAGGACCATAAACTTAGTTGATGGACGAGTGAAACAGGATGTGAGAGCGTCATGATCTATGAAACCATAAAGATAGCAATACAGAGTCTTTATTCCAATAAATTAAGAACCTTACTTTCCATGCTAGGCATAATAATTGGGGTAGGAGCGGTAATCGCTGTTGTATCAATTGCTTCAGGTTCACAAGCACAAATTACCTCTAATATTTCATCCCTTGGTTCTAATTTAATTAATATTAGTCCGGGGATCAGAAGGGGTGGAGCGAGCGGAATAAGCCGTTCTTCGGTAGACCTTTTCACTTTAGAATTAGGAGAACAAATTGAACAAAACAGCCCACATGTCAGACGAGTTATTCCTAATGACAGCCGCAGTGGCTTATTTATTAAAGGTGATAATAACTATAGAGCGAGTTTAGTAGGAACTGAAGAGTACTATCAAGTAATAAATAAATATTACCCAAGGTTTGGGATCTTTTTTTCTGATTATGATGTCCAAAACAGTACAAATGTGATGGTATTAGGTTCTGACCTGGTTGATGAATTATTTCCTGATTCTAATCCGGTTGGACAAAGTTTAAAATTTAATGTTAATAACCAAACCCAGATATATAAAGTAATCGGGGTTATGGAAGAAAAAGGTAGAGGTCTTACAGGAGATCTAAATGGACAGGCCTATATCCCTATTTCTACTTTTATGAATAAAGTAAGTAATAGTAAATATGTAAGCAATTTTGTAGCTCAATCTGAATCTAGTGAAAATGCAGATAAGGCTTTAGAGGAGATTGAATATCTTTTAGACAATTATATATCAGAAGATGAAAATTATAATATATTCAGTCAGGATCAACTGTTAAATACAATTAATGATGTTACCAATACGATGAGATTAATGTTAAGCGGTATTGCAGGTATTTCACTATTAGTTGGTGGAATTGGCATTATGAATATTATGCTTGTTTCTGTGACAGAAAGAACCAAGGAAATTGGTATCCGTAAAGCACTAGGAGCTAAAAAAAGAGATATATTATTTCAATTCATTATTGAGTCCTTAACTTTAAGTAGTATTGGAGGCATAATCGGAATTTTATTTGGAGGTACAGCAGCCTACTATATTTCCCAAGTTGGCGGTTGGCCGTTTATAATGTCTAGTGGAATAGTGGCCCTAGCCTTTTCCTTTTCACTGGTAGTGGGAATGTTCTTTGGAATCTATCCTGCTTATAGGGCTTCCAAACTAGATCCCGTAGATGCTTTAAGTTATGAGTAGATTAATGTAAAATATAATATAGAAGGTGAAAATATGTCCTATAATGTATATCTTGTCGAAGATGATAAAAGTTTAAATTCAATCTTAACTTCCTATTTAAAAAATGAAGGCTGGGATGTTAAATCATTTCATAATGGACTTTCTGCAGTTGAAGTAATTGGGGAAAAACCCGATATCTGGGTTTTAGATATTATGTTACCAGATATTGATGGTTTTGAACTGATTGATAAGATAAAGGCCAATAATCCAGAAATACCGGTCATCTTCATTTCAGCCCGTGATGAGGATTTAGATCGCATTACTGGTTTGGAAAAAGGTAGTGATGATTATATTGCCAAACCTTTTTCTCCCCGCGAGTTAGTAATTAGGATTAAAAAGATATTTAAAAGAATCTATGGAGATCAAGAAGAAAAACAAGATATCCAATATGGGAATTATATTGTAGATGTGCAAAGTAGAGTGGTCAAGACAAAAGATAATAAAGAAGTTATTGACTTAACTTCCCGCGAATTTGATCTTTTAATCTTTTTTCTAAAAAATATTTCACATGCCTTAACCCGTGAACAAATTTTAAATAATGTCTGGGGTAGAGATTACTTCGGATCAGACCGGGTTGTAGATGATTTAATAAGACGATTAAGGAAAAAACTGCCTGACTTAAAGATAGAAACAATTTATGGTCATGGTTATAGGTTGGTGCAAAAAGATGAAGTTTAACTTCAAAGATAAACCTCTTTCTTTTCAGATATGGATAATTCTAGGTTTAATTTTAGGTGGTACTGCAATTATTTTATCCATAATAATCCCTATAATATTAAGGTCTTCTTTTACGAGAGAAACTTTTGCACGTCTAGAAGATGCTCAGGAATATCTTTTAAATTACGGTAATTTAAGAGATGAATTATTCGAATACTTTCCGATCTTTCCGGAACGAGAAGAGTTTCGTAGTCCTTCTTTCAGGATTGTGAGGCATACTCTAATAACAAAAGAGGGGATGATGATCGGAGGAACTACTCCCGTCCAATATGGTAGTATATTTGTAGAAAATGCCCTTTCACAGACGGCTGATACAAGCAATTATCAAGAAAAATTAGAAAACAGGGTACTTTTTTATAGGATTAATAAAATTGAACTCAGTAACCATCCCTATTTTTTAGTTTCATATATTTCAGGTACTTATCGGGATAACTTAGTGGAAGCCATATTTAATCAAATACTTAAATTATTGTTAATTATTTCAGTTGTTACCTGGCTTGCTTCCTTACTTTTAGCTCGATATCTAACTAGGCCTTTAAAAAGATTAGAAAACAAAGTAAAAAATATTGCTAATAAGAAATGGGATATAGAAGTTGATTTGCAAAGAGAAGATGAGATCGGTAAATTAGGCAAGACTATTGATTGGATGCGTAAACAGTTAGTTGAAAGAGATGAAAAACAGCAGGAATTCTTACAAGAAGCATCTCATGAATTGAAAACACCGATCATGGTAATCAGAAGCTATATTCAATCCTTAATGGACGGTATTATTCCAAAAGAAGAAATGGATAATACCTTACAAAATATAGAAGATGAAACCTTTAAGATGGAAGAAAGAGTCCGTTCCTTACTTAATATTACAAAAATGGACCATCTTTCTAATCAGTCCTTAAAGGTGGAAGAAGTTAATTTAAAGGACATTGTCCTTAAAAAAGTGAATAGATTTGAATGGAGAAATGTGGATATTGATTGGGAATTAAATCTAGAAGATATTGAATGTATATGTGATAAAGAAAAATTAGAAGTTGTAATGGATAATATATTTGATAATCAATTAAAATATGCTGCTAATAAAGTAACCGTTGATTTATATAAAGAAAATGATAACATCATGATAAGAGTCTTTAATGATGGTCCCCCCATTGAAAAAGAAAATAAAGAAAAGATATTCCAAAAATTCCAAAAAGGTAAAGATGGTGAATTTGGATTAGGACTTGCAATTTCTAAATTTATATTAGAACTACATGATGGTGAAATCTGGGTTAAAAATGAAGACAAAGGAGCAGCCTTTTATATAAAAATACCTCATCAACAAAAATAGAATATTTTAACAAATAATGACCGCTGAGAGGCGGTCATTTTATAATTAAGCGATATGCAAATTTATAAAAAGATCATTCTACTAAATCTTTATTAGCATAATAATTTGAAAGAACTATAAAAACTCCCATAATAGCAAAGCCAAAAATCATAGCACTAAGAGCTGTTATTAATAAAATTGAAAGGCTTAATAGATTATATGTACCATCTAAATAAAGGATTGTGTTTCTTATAGAAATGAATGTTCCAAATAAGAGTCCAAATGTTATATTACCTAAAATAATATACTTAATAAATTTTTTACGTTCTGTCTTACTTTCAGGTAAAGAAACAATTCCTCCAAAGGCTGATCTTAAAATAAAATATAAGCCCCCTATAGCTAAGATACTAAATTCTACTTTATATTCAGATAGGCTTATGCCACTCAAAAGATTCCTATAGATTATAATGCCCGAAAGCATAAGAGACATGATAGCAAAAGATTCAAATCCATATTTATAAAGCAATCTTTTTATCCGTTCATCGTTATTAATATTTTTAAATAGTTTATTTATCATTTTTATCATCCTTCCAAAAAAGGTCATTCAAAGTTTTATCCAATGTTTTAGATATATCAATACATAAACTGATGGTAGGATTATACTTGCCGTTTTCAATGAGTCCAATGGTCTGTCTAGTAACTCCCACCTTATCAGCTAACTCTTTTTGAGTTAAATCTTTTTGTGCCCTAGCAGCTTTTAATTTTAAATTTTTCATTCAATACAAATCGCTCCTTTCAAAAAGTGCTAAATCTTAAATAATCATACTCTATATCTTACAAAATGTCAAGTATATATTGCATAAAGTTATAAAAAAGTTGCAAAATATAAAAAAAGCCAAAAATATAAAGGACTTTATTTAGAAAAAAAGAATTGTAATATAAGTAAATAAAAAGAAGGTGAAAAAATGTGGAATAGAGCTGATTTGAAAGCTAAAGCAAAAAGTATTTTAAAAGGTAATTATTGGCCGGCATTTTTAGTTAGTTTTCTTATTTTAATTACCGGAGGCAGTCATAATAGGGGAGAATTTCAAAGTTCAAGCGGCAGTTCTGGCGGTGGAGCTATACTCAATATTGACTTTGAAATATTTTTCCTATTTGCACTAGGAGTAGTTGTTTTAATTTTTTTAAGATTATTTATAGGATACTTTTTAGAAGTGGGGGGAAGAAAATATTTTATTGAATTAACCGAAGGTAAATCTAATCTTGGTTATCTAGGTTATGTGTTTAAACAGGGAAGTTATATGAATGTATTTAAGGCTATGTTTATGAGAACTATTTATCTAATATTATGGACATTATTATTAATTATCCCCGGAATTATTAAGTATTATGCATACAGGTTAGTTCCTTATCTATTAGCTGAGAACCCAGAATTAGGCCCTAAAAGAGCTATCCAATTGAGTCAGGATATGATGAAGGATGAGAAGTTAAAGGTCTTTGTCTTAGATATATCTTTTATTGGTTGGTTTATCTTAGGAGCCCTATTTTTAGGAATTGGTGTATTATTCGTTCAACCATACTATGATGCAACTAATGCTGAATTATACATTAAATTAAGGGAAAAAGCATTAGAAAATAATCTAACTACTGCGGAGGAATTAAGGTTAAGTAGTTAAAAGGTAACATAAAATATATACACAAATGGGCAGATTAAATATCTGCCCATTTTGTTTGCAAAAAATTCAATTATGTAGTTTTAAAGTTTAACCTATATAATAAGCCGG